>NZ_JBSGCB010000010.1:0-224909 GCF_053601595.1 Nocardia sp. NPDC004711
GGGCATCAACCAGCTCAAACAGCATCGGGCCGTGGCCACTCGCTTCGACAAACTCGCCGTCCGATACCAGGCCACGATCCATATCGCTGTCATCAGCCAGTGGCTGCGACACAGTTGAGGGCGAGCCACAGGCCCGCCCTCAAAACTTCGAGACAGAACCTAGACGATCTCGCGCCGCAAAGCCGGTGCGAGATCGCCCTTTTCGCCCACCTCGACGGTGTCGAGTTCGAGCCAGCCGGCCATGTCCCGCAGCGCCGCGGCCAGTGCGGCCGCCACCCGCGAGTGATCCCGGCCCGGCTCGGCGAACGCGCCCGGCACCAGCAGCCGCCCGGTCCCGCGCTCGGCGCGCAGGTCCACCCGCGCCACCAGTTCGCCGTCGAGCAGGAACGGGAAGACGTAATACCCGTGCACGCGTTTGGGTTCCGGCGTGTAGATCTCGATGCGGTAGTGGAAGTCGAAGAGCCGCTCGGTGCGGTCGCGGAAGAAGATGAGCGGATCGAAGGGACACAGCAGGGCCGCGCCTGTGACCCGGCGCGGAGTGCGGGCCTCGGCATGCCGGTAGGCGGGCTTGTCCCAGCCCGCGACGGTGACCCGCTCCAGCTCTCCGGCGTCGAGGAGGTCGGCGATCGCGGGCTCGGTTTGGCGGCGGTTGAGCCGGTAGTAGTCCCGCAGATCGGTTTCGGTGCCGATGCCGTGCGCCCGCGCCGCACGCCGCACCAGTTCCCGCACCGCGTCGGCTTCGTCCGCTTCGCGCGAGAGGACCTCGGGCGGAAGGACATTCGCGGCCAGATCGTAATGCCGCTGGAAGCCCACCCGTTTCGGCACCGTCAGCTCGCCCGCCGCGAACAGCGCCTCGCAGACCACCTTGGTGTCGCTGTAGTTCCAGCCCCAATTGTCCTTGGCCCGTGGCCGATCCAGTTCCAGATGTCGCTCGATCTCGCCCGCCGTGCTGGACCCGAACTCCTTGACCACGCCGAGCACATCGTCGGCCAGGGCCGGATTGCGCTCGAGCACCTGCCGCATCCCGTTCCAGCGTCCGTGCCGGTACTGCACCATGCGCCAGCGCAGGAGCGGCCAGTCCTCGACCGGGATCAGCGCCGCCTCGTGCGCCCAGTACTCGATGAGCTGCCGGGGCCGCCGGGCGGTGTGCCCCCACGCTGCCTCGTCCAGCAGCGCCCGGTCGTAGGCCCCGATCCGGCTGAACACCGGGGCGTAGTGCGCGCGCACCACCGCCGACACCGAGTCCAGCTGCAGCAGCCGGGTGCTGTCGAGCACCTTCAGGACCGTCCGCCGGGTGGGCGTCCCGCTCGGCGGCGCCGAGGCGAAGCCCTGTGCCGCGAGTGCGGTGCGGCGCGCCGCCGCGAGTGACAGGGATCCGGACGAAGAAGTCGGCACACTCGAACCATGCCATGTCCCACCGACAACCTCGTTCGATACAGCGCTGTATCGAGCGCCTGTACAGCAGCGACCTCGTTCGATACATTCATGTATCGAACTTCGACACCAAGGAAATCATGGGCATGATCGAGAATCCGGATGTCATCGTGGTCGGGGCCGGGCTGGCCGGTCTCGTCGCCACGCACGAGCTGGTCAAGGCGGGCCGCCGCGTACTCGTGCTGGATCAGGAGAACCGCGCCAACCTGGGCGGCCAGGCGTTCTGGTCACTGGGCGGGCTGTTCTTCGTGGACAGTCCCGAACAGCGGCGGCTCGGCGTCAAGGACAGCCTCGCGCTCGCCATGCAGGACTGGTTCGGCTCGGCCGGCTTCGACCGTGAGGACGAGGACCACTGGGCGCGGCAGTGGGCGCGCGCGTACGTGGAGTTCGCGGCCACCGAGAAGCGGCAGTACCTCTACGATCTCGGGTTGCGGGTGACGCCCGTGGTCGGCTGGGCCGAGCGCGGCGGCGTGACCGCCGACGGGCACGGCAACTCGGTGCCGCGCTTCCATCTCACCTGGGGCACCGGCCCCGAGGTGGTACGGGTGTTCCTCGAGCCGGTGCTCGAGGCCGAGCAGCGGGGACAGGTCGGCTTCGCCTTCCGGCACCGGGTCGACGAACTGATCGTGGAGGACGATGCGGTGACCGGCGTGCACGGCAGCGTGCTGGAGCCCGCCACCGAGGCCCGCGGGGTCGCGTCCTCACGGAATATCGTGAGCGAGTTCGAGTTCCGTGCGCGGGCGGTCATCGTGTCCTCCGGCGGCATCGGCCACAATCACGAACTCATCCGCCGCAACTGGCCGACCGACCGGCTCGGCCCCTGCCCGGAGCACATGATCTCCGGCGTACCCGCGCACGTGGACGGCCGCATGCTGGGCATCACCGAGGCCGCGGGCGGGCGCATCGTGAACCGGGATCGCATGTGGCACTACACCGAGGGCATCCACAACTGGGATCCGATCTGGCCCGATCACGCCATCCGCATCATTCCCGGCCCGTCCTCGCTGTGGTTCGACGCCAATGGAAAGCGCATGACCGCACCGGCTTTCCCGGGTTTCGACACCAATGCCACCATGAAGCAGATCCTGGCGACCGGCTACGACTACTCGTGGTTCATTCTCGATCAGTCGATCATCGAGAAGGAGTTCGCGCTCTCGGGCTCGGAGCAGAATCCCGATATCACCGGCAAGGATCTGAAGCTGGCCCTCAAGAGCCGGGTGGCGAAGGGCGCGCCGGGCCCGGTCGAGGCGTTCAAGCAGCACGGCGTGGACTTCGTGGTCGCCGACACCCTCGCCGAGCTGATCGCGGGCATGAACAAGATCTCACGCGGCCCGCACCTCGACCTCGCCGACATCGAGCGCCAGATCGTGGCCCGCGACCGCGATGTCGAGAACAAGTACAGCAAGGACGCCCAGCTGATGGCCGTCAACAACGCGCGCCGCTTCCTGGGCGACAAGGTCCGGGTGGCGAGCCCGCACAAGATCCTGGATCCCGCGCACGGCCCACTGATCGGCGTGCGCCTGAACATCCTGACCCGCAAGACGCTGGGCGGCCTGCAGACCAATCTGGACTCGCAGGTCATCCGCGCCGACGGCACCCCGTTCCCGGGCCTCTACGCCGCGGGTGAGGTCGCCGGGTTCGGCGGTGGCGGTGTGCACGGTTACAACGCGCTGGAGGGCACGTTCCTCGGCGGCTGCATCTTCTCCGGTCGCGCCGCTGGCGCCGCGCTGGGCCGCACCCTGAAGTAGAAGTTCGATCCTGCCGCCCGGACAACGTCCGGGCGATGGGCGACAACTGATTTCGCGTTTGTCAGGGTAACTCGCCGGGTACGCCCTGAATCGGTTCGGCACCCGACCGCCGGCACGGGTGCACGGCGGTCCGCGGCACTCGGCCGTCCGCTAAAGTTCCGGGGAGGCGGGACTGAACCAGCGGTAGAGGTCTCGGCGCAGTAGCAGCGCCAGCACCACGCCGGACACCATCACGCCGAAGAGCACGGTGAACGGTCCTACGCCCGTGGGCATTTCGGCCGACATCAGCGTGAAGATGCCCAGGAAGGACTGCAGGCTGGCCAATCCGAGCGCGGTCACCCAGATCCAGCGCGAGCGCAGCCCGAACAGCAGTGCGACACCGCCGGTCACCCAGGCGGCGAAGAAGTGGCCGATACTGCCGACCACGCACGAGACGCCGCCGGTGATGGACAGCAGGCTGTGCAGCACCGCCAGTCCCATCGCGCCGAGCGCGGCGTATTGCGTTTCCCGGACCTGGGCGGGCATGTCGATCTCGGAACCATCACGGCGCAACCCCCGCACCCCGTCGAGCACCCGCTCGAAAAATCTGGCTGGAATGCCGTTTCCCGTGGCGACGGGTGTCATATCCACCTCGTCGGCAACGGCCATTTGCGAACTCACAGCACTCCTCATCGAGTAACCCCTGGTCGCGCGCCCCCTGCGAACGCGCTGAACCTGACGCTAACCAAATGTTCGGATTCCGGACAATCTGGTTGACGAAGTTATGACCATGGCCACAGCCGATAGCTAGCATTCGAAACAGTGATCTCGAACACATAACGGCCGCACGCGTATTCGCGTGCGGCCGCTGAAAAGCGCAGGTCCGGGCAGAGTTTCTCAGTGTACCCCCGGAAGCGGAAAACTACTTGTCGTCCATGGGGATCGGCGGAATCACCGGGAACTCACCGGTGTAGCCCTCGCGTAGCCTGGCGATGGCCAGCACCCGCGGGCTGGCGACCTTCCACCCGATGGCCAGCGCGGGCACGATGATCACCAGGCTGGCCACCGTCCACGTACCGACCGGATGGTCGAAAGCCATCAGCACCACTACCGCGAAGAGGAACACCAGCGTCGCGATGCCGGTGTAGGGCGCACCGAACATCCGGAACGCCGGACGCTCCGCCTGCCCCTTCTTCCACAGGTAGAACAGCTTCAACTGACACAGCACAATGGTCGCCCAGGACGCCAGAATGCCGAGCGACGCGACGTTCAGCACGATTTCGAAAGCCTGCGACGGCACAATGTAATTCAGCCAGATACCGAACAGCGCGATGGTGGCGGTGAGCAGAATGCCGCCGTACGGCACACCGGCACTCGACATCCGTGCCGTGAATTTCGGCGCACTGCCGTTCATCGCCATCGAGCGGAGGATGCGGCCGGTCGAATACAGTCCGGCATTCAAACTCGACAGCGCCGCAGTGAGCACCACGAAATTCATGATCGAACCCATGTGCGCGACACCGAGTTTGCCGAAGAAGGTGACGAACGGGCTCTCGCCGCCCTTGTACTCGGTGTAGGGCAGCAGCAGCGCCAGCAGAATCACCGAGCCGCAATAGAATACGGCGATACGCATGATCACCGAGTTGATGGCGCGCGGCATGATCTTGGCCGGATTCTCGGTCTCGCCGGCCGCGATGCCCACCATTTCCACGGCGGCGTAGGCAAACACGACGCCGGAGGTGACGGTGACCAGCGGCAGCACGCCGGTCGGGAACCAGCCGCCGGCGTCGGAGACCATGCGCAGACCGGTGCCCTGACCCTCGACCTCGAAGCGCCCGGCGAGGAAGATGGTGCCGACGACCAGGAAGGTCACCAGGGCCACCACCTTGATCATGGCCGCCCAGAACTCCATCTCGCCGAACCATTTGACCGAGACCAGGTTGATGCCGAGCACGATGATCAGCGCGCCCAGCGCCAGCAGCCATTGCGCGATCGGCTGGAAGGGTCCCCAGTAGTGCAGATAGGTGGCGATCGCGGTGGTGTCGACGATGCCGGTCATGGACCAGTTCAGGAAGTACATCCAGCCGGCCACGAATGCGGCCTTCTCACCGAAGAATTCGCGCGCATAGGAGACGAACGAGCCCGAGGACGGGCGGTGCAATACCAGTTCGCCGAGCGCGCGCAGGATGAAGAAGACGAAGATGCCGCAGATCAGGTACACCAGGAACAGCGATGGGCCGGCATTGTGCAGCCGGCCACCCGCGCCCAGGAACAGGCCGGTACCGATGGCACCGCCGATGGCGATCATCTGCAATTGCCGGGGTTTCAGGGCTTTGTGATAGCCGCTGTCCTCGGCATTGAGGCTGGTGGCAGTAGTCCGGATCTCGGTCATTCGCCGGGTTAACCCTCCGCAATCGTGAAGTGAGGCAGCCTGAGGGTACCTTGCCGTTTGCTGAGTTCCACATTGGCGCCCTGAGCGGGGAGACCTTCGAAAAAGAAGGCCGGTCAAGCGACCAGTTGGCATGCTTTTTCGGAGATTGCCGTGAAGGCGCTGAATTCCTCGGGCTACCGGCGGCCCGGAGTTTCCCCGGTAGCCCTCCGATCCGGCCCGTCAAAGTCCTGCCCGCGCGGGCCCACGGCGCTAGAGTCCGATCATGAGGCGCTCGCGACGAATCGGGAGCGGCGCTGCCGCTCTGCTGCTGCTGGTCGGATTGGTCACCGCCTGTTCGTCCTCGACGAATCAGAGTGCGTCGTGCACGGTGTCCCCCAACGGAACTCCGGTCACCTCCGGGGCGCCCGCCGGGCCGAGCAGCACGAATCTGGCCCTGCACCCCGAGGTCGCCACCGGCTACCGCACCGGCATGACACCCGTGCGCACCGGCGATTTCGCGGTCTCCACCGCCAATCCCGTTGCCACCGAGGCGGCTTGCCGGGTACTGCGGGACGGCGGCACCGCCGCGGACGCACTCATCGTGGCACAGACCGTGCTGAATCTGGTGGAGCCCCAGGCCACCGGCATCGGCGGCGGCGCGTTCCTGATGTACTACGACGCCAATGCCAGGACCGTCGACGCCTACGACGGCCGCGAGACCGCCCCGGCGGCCGCCACCGAGGACTACCTGCGCTACATCAGCGCCGGCGATCACACTGTGCCGCAACCGAATGCGCGGGCCAGCGGGCGCTCCATCGGCACGCCGGGAGTGCTGCGGATGCTGGAGCTGGCCCACAACGAGCACGGCAAGCAGCCGTGGCAGGACCTGTTCGCCCCGGCGATCAATTTGGCGGATCAGGGCTTCAAGATCTCACCGCGGATGGCGAGCCAGATCTCCGACTCCAAGGCCGACCTCGCGCGCGACGACAATGCCAAGGCGTATTTCCTGCAGCCCGACGGCAGCCCGAAGCCGTCCGGCACCACGCTCACCAATCCGGCCTTCGGCAAGACCCTCTCGGCCATCGCGACCGACGGGGCGAACGCCTTCTACACCGGCGCGATCGCCGCGGACATCGTGGACACCACCGCGACCACCGCGGGCGGACGCACCCCGGGCCTGATGTCCCTGACGGATCTGCAGTCCTACCAGGCGAAGAAGCGGACCGCGGTGTGCTCGCCCTACCGCACCCACGAGGTGTGCGGCATGCCCAACCCGTCCTCGGGCGGCATCACGGTGGAGGCGACCCTGGGCATCCTGTCCAACTTCGATCTGGCGTCGATGAAACCGGCGGACCTCGGCGGCGACAGCACTACCGCCCGCAACGGCGGCAAGCCCACCCCGGAGGCCGTGCACCTGATCGCCGAGGCCGAACGCCTGGCCTACGCCGACCGCGACAAGTACATCGCCGACTCGGATTTCGTTCCGCTGCCGGGCAATTCGCCGCAGACCCTGCTGGATCCCGGCTATCTGAAGCAGCGTGCGGCGCTCATCGACCCGGCCAAGAGCCTGGGCACCGCCAAGCCGGGTGACTTCGGCCCGGTGCCGGTCGGCAACGGCCCGCAGCAGCCCGAGCACGGCACCAGCCACATCTCCATCGTCGACGAGTACGGCAACGCGGCCTCCATGACCACCACGGTCGAATCCGCGTTCGGGTCATTCCATTTCGTGGACGGGTTCATCCTCAACAACCAGCTCACCGACTTCTCGGCCGAACCGGCCGACAAGGACGGCACCCCGATCGCCAACCGCCTCGACCCGGGCAAACGGCCGCGCAGCTCCATGGCCCCGACCCTGGTCTTCGACCGCAATCCCGACGGCTCGCGCGGCGCGCTCAGCTATGTCACCGGTTCGCCCGGCGGGGCGGTGATCATCCAGTTCGTGGTGAAAACCCTGGTGGGCATGCTGGATTGGGGCATGAACCCGCAGCAGGCGGTGTCGATGATCGACTTCGGCGCGGCCAACTCCCCCACCACCTATGTGGGTGGTGAGCATCCGGCCGTCGACGCCTCCGACAACGGCGACCACGATCCGCTGGTGCAGAAACTGCGCCAGTACGGCGACCAGGTCTCGGTCGCCCCGCAGTCCAGCGGTCTGTCGGCCCTGGTCCGCGACGGTAATGGCTGGATCGGCGGCGCGGACCCGCGCCGCGAGGGCGCGGTGCTCGGCGCCCCGCGCTAGCGTCGGTCCTGGTGCTCGGCGCTGTACTTGGCGCCGAGTTCCCGGAACCGGTCCATGGCCTCGGCAGCGCGCATCTTGTCGTTGGAGCGGATGGCCATCATGGGCACGTACTCGTCGTGCGCCAATTCCAGCCGGGCCCAGGACTTCTTGTCCGGGAAGGAGATCCCGCGGATGTCCTTCCACTGGAACTCGCTGTCGCCCACGATATTGCGCACCGTCACCCCGCGCCGGCCGACTCGCACCCGGGGCCGCGTGAGCGTCAGCACGCCGCCGGCCAGCAGCAGACCGAACACCATCAGGCCGATCTGGTCGGAGACCCGGAAGTTCACGCCGGTGGATCCGTGCCGCAGCACGATGCCGCCGAAGATGAAGATGGCCGCCAGCACCGCCGCCACGATCCGCACGGTGACGATGGCATGGTGCGGTCGCACCTCGAGATCCCAATCACCCGCGGCGGTGCCGGGCTGCACCGGCGTCTCGGTTTCGGTCGGCTCGGCCATGGCGTCCTCGGACTCCGTTCTCTGCTCGGCCCGCGGATCGGAGTGCGCCGCAGGCGTTTCCGGCGTGGCGGCAGGCTTGCGGGGCGGCTCCTCGGAGCCGCCGTCCCGCTTCCAGATCCGCACGACCGGCATGGCTAGACGGTCTGGGTCAGCTCGCGCAGGGTGAGCGCGGCGTCGAGGGCGGCGGCCGCGGCCTGCTCGCCCTTGTTCTCGATCGAGCCGGGCAGGCCCGCGCGATCCAGCGCCTGCTGCTCGGTGTTCACGGTGAGCACGCCATTGGTGACCGGGGTGCTCTCATCGAGGGACACCCGGGTCAGACCGGCGGTCACCGAATCGCACACGTACTCGAAATGCGGTGTCTCACCACGGATCACGACGCCCAGGGCGACCACCGCGTCATGGCTGCGGGCCAGTGCCTGCGCCACCACCGGCAGCTCCATCGCGCCGGCGACCCGGACCACGGTGATGTCGGCGACGCCCGCGGCCCGGGCGGTCTGCTCCGCGTTCGCGACCAGCGCGTCGCAGATGGTGGTGTGCCAGCGCGACGCCACGATCCCCAGCTTGAGGTCCTTGGCATCGGCCAGCTCGAAGGCCGGTACGCCCGTACCGCTCATTCTCGTTCCGCCCTCTCGATAGTCGGTTCCGGCGCGTCAGTTCGCGGTTTCGCCGAGGTCCAGGTCTTCCAGGCCGACCAGGTCGTGGCCCATCCGATCCCGCTTGGTGCGCAGATACCGCAGATTGTGCTTGTTGGCGCGCACCGGCATCGCCACCCGCTCGCTGATGCTCAGGCCATAGCCCTCGATCCCGGCACGCTTGTCGGGATTGTTGGTGAGCAGCCGCATCGAGGTGATGCCCAGGTCGGCGAGGATCTGGGCGCCGATGCCGTAGTCGCGCGCGTCGGCGGGCAGGCCCAGGTCCAGGTTGGCGTCCACGGTGTCGGCGCCGCCGTCCTGCAGCTGGTAGGCCTGCAGCTTGTGCAGCAGCCCGATGCCGCGGCCCTCGTGGCCGCGCATGTAGAGCAGCACGCCGCGGCCCTGCTGGGCGATCATCTCCATGGCGGCGTCCAGCTGCGGGCCGCAGTCGCAGCGCAGCGAGCCGAAGGCGTCGCCGGTGAGGCACTCGGAGTGCACGCGGACCAGCACGTCCGTGCCGTCGCCGATATCGCCCATGACCAGGGCCACATGCTCGGCGTCGTCGTATTCGCTCTCGTAGCCGATCGCCAGGAAGTCGCCGAACTCGGTGGGCAGCTTGGCCTCGGCCACCTGCTTGACGTGCTTCTCGTTGCGGCGGCGCCAGGCGATCATGTCGGCGATGGAGATGAGCGCCAGATCGTGCTCGTCGGCGAAGATGCGCAGCTCCTCGGTGCGCGCCATATCGCCCTCGTTCTTCTGGCTGACGATCTCGCAGATGACGCCGGCGGGGCTGAGCCCGGCCATCCGGGCCAGATCCACGGCGGCCTCGGTGTGGCCGGGCCGGCGTAGCACGCCACCGTCCTTGGCGCGCAACGGAACCACGTGACCCGGGCGGGTCAGATCGTCGGACTTGGCGTTGCGGTCGGCCAGCACGCGCATGGTGGTGGCGCGGTCGGCGGCCGAGATGCCGGTGGTGATGCCCTCGCGGGCGTCGACGGAGACGGTGTAGGCGGTGCCGTGCTTGTCCTGGTTGACCGCGTACATCGGCGGCAGACCCAGGCGATCGCAGTCGTCCCCGGTGAGCGGCACACAGATGTAACCGGAGGTGTAGCGGATCATGAAAGCCACCAGCTCGGGTGTCGCCTTCTCCGCCGCGAAGATGAGGTCGCCCTCGTTCTCCCGGCCCTCGTCGTCGACGACGACAACCGCCTTACCGGCGGCGATATCGGCGACTGCGCGCTCGATGGTGTCGAACCTGGTCACGTCTGTTGTGCTCCATCTCGAATTAGGTGCCTCACTACAGTAGGCCAGCCCCAGCGCCCGATTTGCGCCGACTCCCGGCCTCGCGGCCTTCAGCCGCGCTGTACGAGCCGTTCGACGTACTTGGCGATGATGTCGACTTCGAGATTCACGGTGGTGCCGACCGGGGCCGTGCCGAGGGTGGTGAGCTCGCGGGTGGTGGGGATGAGCGACACCTCGAACCAGTCCTTGGCGCCGTCGGCGAAGGCGTCCTCGGCCAGGCCGATACCCGAGACGGTCAGCGAGATGCCGTCCACGGTGATCGAGCCCTTCTCCACCACGTAGCGAGCGATGCTGTCGGGCAGGGAGATTCGCACGACCTCCCAGTTCTCGTACGGGGTGCGGGAGACGATGGTGCCGGTGCCGTCGACGTGACCCTGCACGATGTGCCCGCCCAGGCGGCTGTTCACGGCCGCGGCGCGCTCGAGGTTGACGCGGGAGCCCACGGTCAGGCCGCCGATGCTGGAGCGGTCCAGGGTCTCGGCCATGACGTCGACGGTGAAGGTGTCGCCCTCGACCTTCCGATCCACCACGGTGAGGCAGACGCCGTTGACGGCGATCGAATCACCGTGTCCCGCATCGGAGGTCACCAGCGGGCCGCGAATGGTCAGCCGCGCCGAATCGTCCAGCTGCTCGGTGGCGAGAATCTCGCCCAGCTCCTCGACGATGCCTGTGAACATGCGTACCTCTCCCTGATCGCGTGTGCGTGCTCCGCTCGAGCCAACAGCCGGTGCGGTACGCGGTATTCCCGCGTGGACGGCCGTCCCCTTCAGACTAACGACGCGGGGTCGTAGGCGACATGCGGCCTCGTTCACTGGAGCGTTGGATACCGGTGGATGGACGAAATCGGGCGTAAGCCAATGTGCGATCGGATAATTGTGTTCATTGGTTGCGATCGCCAATTGAAACGCCGGGATTTACCGATACTTTGAATGGCCTGACCTGGCCCAACGCGGAGAGGTACCCGATTCACGACTCGCTCAATCCAGAATCTTGCGCGGCAGCGAATATGGTCGCAAGATTGTTATGCAGCTGATTCCCACAGTTCAACTTCTCCGCGAGCAGTTCAGTGCAGAACGGTCACCGTGTCCACGGCCGATCCGGGCCGTGACGATCATCGCAAGCAGAACCGAAGGAAGGTTGGACCCCGCGCGGGTCGGATTCAGGTGGCAGACAACACAATCGGCACAGTTGGGGGTGCGGCGTGACCATGCTTCTCGATTCGACACTCGAAGTTCGCTGCGTACAGTACCGACGCGAATTTCACCTGCCGGCATCGATCGACCCGACGTCACGGCACATCCTGTTGGAGATAGGCACTCGGTACGGGGCCATCACCATGCCCGCCGACCTCGGCGAACGCGTCCAGCAACAGCTGGCGCAGGCCGATCTGGCCGGGCCGGTCGTGCACCATCCCCGGGCACGGCGATGGACCTTCATCACCGGCCCCGCCCGGCCGGAGTCCCTCACCAAATCGGTGGCCGCCGCCTTGTTCCGGCTCTACGCCACCGTCGCGTGCCCGGGAGCGCAGGTCGTGCTCCCGTCCGCCGACGACGAGCGGACGGGATACCGCACCTGGGTACGCTCCCCCGATGCCAGTGACAGCGTTCCGCCGCTGGAATCGGTGATCGAAGCGGTGCTACAGCACTGAGCCCGCGCTACTGCGCGGACGCCGCCTCGACCGCGATCACCTTCTGCCGCAAGATTTCCACGGTCGCGGCCGGGTCCGGGGTGCCGTACACCGCGGAGCCCGCCACGAAGCAGTCGATGCCGGCCTCGGCGGCCTGCTCGATGGTGTCCATATTGATGCCGCCGTCGATCTCCACGACCAGGCGCAGCTCACCGGCGTCGACCAGGCGGCGCACCTGCCGGGCCTTGTCGAGCACGTGCGCGATGAAAGACTGTCCGCCGAAACCGGGTTCGACGCTCATGACCAGCAGGGTGTCGAATTCGCGCAGGACCTCGAGGTAGGGCTCGATCGGGGTGTTCGGCTTGACCGAGAGCCCGGCCTTGGCGCCCGCCGCGCGGATGTCACGCGCCACCGCGATCGGGTTGTCGGTGGCCTCGGCGTGAAAAGTGACGTTGTAGGCACCGGCCTCGGCGTAGCCCGGGGCCCAGCGCTCCGGGTTCTCGATCATGAGGTGGCAGTCCATCGGAATGTCGGTCACCTTCAACAGGCTTTCCACCACCGGCAGCCCCAGCGTCAGATTCGGGACGAAGTGGTTGTCCATCACATCGACGTGCACCCAGTCGGCGCCCTCGATCGCTTGCAGTTCGGCCGCGAGATTCGCGAAGTCGGCGGACAGGATGGACGGGGCGATCATCGGAGCGGGCCGCTGGAAGGGGGAGGAAGAGGTGCACACGGGCCGCAGTCTATCGGCAGCCCCCCAAAGCCCCCACGTCAACGGGAATGGCTGATTGCCGCGCACCGGAATGGGTAGCCTCTACAGAGTGATCAACATTTCGGCGGAACAAGGGTTGCGGGGTACACCGGTCGAGATCGGTGTCGCCGCGTCCGTCTCCCAGTTGCCCATCGTGCGCGGACTCGCCGAAACACTGGTGCTGCTCAGCGATTTCACCCTGGACGAAGTGGCCGATATCCGGCTCGCCGTCGACGAGGCGGCCTCCACGCTGATCGCCGTCGCCGCGCCGGGCACCACGCTGCAGTGCGTGTTCACCGTCGGCGACTCGGATCTGATCGTGCGGGTGAGCGGCATCGCCGGGGCCGAGGGGCTACCGGACCAGCGCAGCTTCGGCTGGCACGTGCTGCGGACGCTCTCCGACGAGGTCACCGCCACCCAGGAACCCTTCGATCCGGCGATCTCCGGATACCCGACGGCGGTGGAGTTCCGGCGGGTCCGGGGGAAGGCGTAGTGACCGACGGAGACCACGTGTTCACAGCATCCGCCGACGCGCCGGGACCCGAGGAACCGCGCGACGACCGGGAACCGGACGAGACCGAGACCGAGGACACCGCCGAGGAGACGGTCGACGCCGAGGAGGTCGAGGAGGTCGAGGAGGTCGCGCGCAGCGTCTCCGGCTACGACGACGTCACCACGCTGTTCGAGGAACTGGCCGCCGCCGCACCGGAATCCGGGCGGCGCGCCGCACTGCGCACCGAACTGATCAACCGCTGCATTCCGCTCGCCGACCACATCGCCCGCAAATTCAGCGGCCGCGGTGAGCCTTTCGACGACCTCACCCAGGTCGCGCGGGTGGGGCTGGTGCACGCGGTGGACCGCTTCGACATCTCGCGCGGCTCCAACTTCCTGTCCTTCGCGGTGCCCACCATCATGGGCGAGGTCCGCCGCTACTTCCGCGACAACACCTGGGCCATGCGAGTGCCGCGCCGCGTCAAGGAAACCCACCTGCGCATCGGCTCCGCCATCGACGCCCTCTCCCAGCAGCTGGGCCGCTCCCCCACCGCCAAGGAGATCGCGGCCGCCCTCGAGATCGACGCCGACGAGGTCACCCAGGCGGTCATCGCCGGAAACGCCTACCAGCCCAGCAGCATCGACGCCGTCTCCGTCGGCCGCGACACCGAGGCCTCGCTCCTCGACACCCTCGGCGAGGAAGAATCCCAGTTCGACCGCGTCGAGGAATACGTGGCCATCCGGCCCCTGCTGGCGGGGCTCCCGGAACGCGAACGGCGCATCCTCACCATGCGTTTCTTCGAATCCATGACCCAGACCCAGATCGCCCAGCAGATGGGCATCTCGCAGATGCACGTCTCCCGGATCCTCTCGAAAACCCTTGCCCGCCTGCGGGAACAATCCGCCCGCGAGTGACTCCGGCGTGGCCGGGGCCCCGGCGCGCGCCCGGCATGGGTAGATTGCGGTCGAGTCATGATCGCCTCGGCCGGATGCAAAGGGGTCGGTGTTGTCACAGCAACTGCCGTTCGATTCGCTGTATCGGCACGGGTTCGCGCGGGTCGCGGTGGCCGTGCCACCGGTGCGGGTCGCCGATCCGGGCTTCAACGCCGAACAGACCCTGCTGCTGGCCCGGCGCGCCGCGGCCGAGCACGCGGCGCTGACGATCTTCCCCGAGCTCGGGCTGTCCAGCTACACCGCCGACGACCTGTTCCATCAGGACGCGCTGGACGCCGCGGCCGGCCTGGCGCTCGAGCGCGTGGTCGAGGAGAGCACCGCCATCGAGACGGTGCTGGTGGTGGGCGCGCCGGTGCGGGCGCAGGGCCGGCTGTTCAACTGCGGCATCGTGATTCACCGGGGCCGGGTGCTGGGCGCCGCACCCAAGAGCTACCTGCCCAACTATCGGGAGTTCTACGAGAAGCGTCAGTTCGCGGCCGCGCGGGAGGCCCTCGACGACCAGGTGGTGATCGCCGGGCAGCGGGTGCCGTTCGGGGCCGATCTGCTGTTCGCCGCGAGCAACCTGCCGGATTTCGTGTTCCATCTCGAGATCTGCGAGGACGGCTGGGTACCGTTGCCGCCCAGCGGTTTCGCCGCGCTGGCGGGGGCCAGTGTGCTGGTGAATCTGTCGGCCAGCAATATCGTCATCGGCAAGGCCGACTACCGGCGCGAACTGTGCGCCTCACATTCGGCGCGGTATCTCGCCGCGTACCTGTATTCGGCTGCCGGGCACGGCGAGTCGACCACCGACATGGCCTGGGACGGACAGGCACTGGTGTGCGAGAACGGCAATGTGCTGGCGGAGGGCGAACGGTTCGCCGGACACCCGCAGGTGGTCACCGCCGATATCGATCTGCGGCGGCTGGCCGCGGACCGGCTGCGCACCACCAGCTTCGCCGACACCGTGCACGATCATCGGGAGCGATTGCAACGGTTCCGGCGGATCGACGTCGAGCTGCCCGTGCCCGCCGGGACCGTCGCGCTGCGGCGCGAGATCCCGCGCTTCCCCTACGTTCCCGCCGATCCGGCCCGCCGCAACGAGCGCTGCGCCGAGGTGCATCGCATCCAGGTGGAGGGACTGAGCACCCGGCTGACCGCCACCGGATCACAGCGCGTGGTGATCGGGGTGTCCGGCGGCCTGGACTCCACGGTGGCGCTCATCGTGGCCGCCCAGACCATGGACCGGCTGGGACTGCCGCGCTCGAATGTCCTGGCGTACACCATGCCCGGCTTCGCCACCAGCACCCGCACCCTCGAGGACGCGCGGCGGCTGATGCGGGCGGTCGGAGCGACGGCACACGAGATCGACATCCGGCCATCGGCCACGCAGATGCTGCGAGACCTGAAGCACCCTGCCGCCGAAGGGGTTCCGCAGTACGACGTCACCTACGAGAACGTCCAGGCGGGCGAGCGCACCTCACACCTGTTCCGGCTCGCCAATCTGCACAACGCCCTGGTCGTCGGCACCGGCGACCTCAGCGAACTCGCGCTGGGCTGGTGCACCTTCGGTGTCGGCGACCACATGGCCCACTACAGCGTGAACGCCTCGGTCCCCAAGACATTGATCAAATACCTGGTGGCCTGGACGATCGACACCGGCGAGCTGGGGCCCGAGGCGGGTGAGGTCCTGGCCTCCATTCTCGCCACCGAGATCTCCCCCGAACTCATTCCTGCCGACGGCGACGCTCCGCCGCAGAGCTCCGAGGCCACCGTCGGCCCCTACGAACTCCAGGACTTCCACCTCTACCACCTGCTCCGCTTCGGCGACCTGCCGAGCCGCATCGCCTACCTGTCCCACCATGTCTGGTCCGACCGCACCCGCGGCGGCTGGCCCGACCTCGTCCCCGCCGACCAGCGCCACGAATACGACCTGCCCGCCGTCAAACACTGGCTGGCCGAATTCCTGCGCCGTTTCATCCAGACCAGCCAGTTCAAACGCTCCACCCTCCCGAATGCCCCCAAGGTCGGCTCGGGCGGATCGCTGTCCCCACGCGGTGATTGGCGCGCGCCGAGTGATGCCTCGGCCGCCGCCTGGCTCGACGAACTCCATCGCAACGTCCCCGACTGACAACCGCCGCGAATCCGCGACGACCCAACGCGCACCGAACCACGATTGCGGCGACCTCCACGTTCGCGCAACCGCCGGTGAGTCTGCGGCACACAGAACTACGCGACCGTCAGTAGGTCCACGGCACGCACCCACACGACCGCCGATGGATCTGCGAGTCACAGACTCACACGACCGCCCATGGATCTCCGGCACACAGAACTACGCGACTGTCGGTAGGTCCGCGGCACACACCCACACGACCGCCGGTGGTTCTGCGGGCACAGACTCACGCGACCGCCGATGGATCTGCGGCGCACAGAACTGCACGACTGTCGGTAGGTCCACGGCACGCACCCACACGACCGCCGGTGGATCTGCGGGTCACAGACTCACGCGACCGCCGATGGATCTGCGGCGCACGGATCGGCTCACCCAGCGTTCGGCCTCGGTGCACGGGCGGGCCGGGCCGGACGCTGGGGCGGGTCGGACCCTATTGCGGCTGAAGCGGTTTGCGCAGGGCGGCCAGGAACATGGCGTCGGTGCCGTGGCGGTGGGGCCACAGCTGGGCGCCGGGGCCGTCGCCGAGTTCCGGGACGCCCGGGAGCAGCTCGCGGGTGTCGAGCTGTTCCGCGCCGGTGCGGCGGACCATATCGGCCACCACGGAGACCGTTTCCGGGAGGTGCGGGGAGCAGGTCGAGTAGATCACGACACCGCCGGGGCGAACGAGATCCCATGCGGCGGTGAGGAGTTCGCGCTGCAGGGTGACCAGGTCGCGGACGTCGGAGGGCTGGCGGCGCCAGCGGGCCTCCGGGCGGCGGCGCAGGGCGCCCAGGCCGGTGCAGGGGGCGTCGACGAGGATGCGGTCGAAGCCCGGTGTCAGGCCGCTGTCGCGGCCGTCGGCGACATGGACGTCCACGGGCATGCCGCGGGTCGCCTTGCGGACCAGGTCGGCGCGGTGCTCGGCGGGTTCGACGGCATCGACGCGGAAGCCGTCGATATCCGCGATCGCGGCCAGCAGCGCGGTTTTCCCGCCGGGCCCGGCACACAGGTCGAGCCAGCGGCCGGTGTCGGGGCCCTCGAGGGGCGCGCGGGTGACAGCCAGGGCGACCAGCTGGCTGCCCTCGTCCTGGACGGCGGCCATGCCCTCGCGGACCGGCTCCAGCTTGGCCGGATCACCGCCCTCGAGGTACACCGCGTACGGCGACCAGCGGCCTTCCTCGCCGCCGGTGACCAGGGCCAGTTCCTCGGCGGTGATATCGCCGGGGCGGGCCACCAGGTGCACGGCGGGCCGTGCGTCGTCGGCGGCCAGCACGTCGGCCAGCTCGCCGGCCCGCGCACCCAGGGCGTCCGCGAAGGCCTGCGCGATCCAGACCGGATGCGCGTACTCGAATGCCAAGTGCCCCAGCGAGTCCCGCGGCGCGAGCCGTTCCACCCACTCCTCGGGAGTGCGTTCGGCCACCCGCCGCAGCACCGCGTTCACGAACCCGGCCCGCCCCTGCCCGTACTCAGCTCGCACCAGCGCGACGGAGGTGTCGACCGCCGCGTGCGCGCCGATCCGGGTGCGCAGCAGCTGATAGGTCCCCAGCCGCAACGCATCCAGGAGCGGTCCGTCGATCTCCTCGACATCTCGCCCCGCGCAGTCCGCGATCACCGCGTCCAGCAGCCCCTGCGAGCGTGAGGCCCCATAGGTCAACTCGGTGGCCAGCGCCGCATCACGCCCGCTGATATGCCGCTCCCGCAACAGTCCGGGCAGCACCAGATTCGCGTAGGCGTCCCGCTCCCGCACGGCCCGCAGCACATCCCGCGCCACCACCCGCACCGGATCGGCCCCGGCCCGCTCGGCCCGGCGGGCCGCGGCACTGCTCATGCCGGCCTTCGCGTCCGCCGCGGTCCGCTTCGGCCCCCGGCCCCCGCGCCCCGCAGTCCTTTCGCGATCGAACGAGCCACTCCGGCCGCCCGCGCGGTCGCCGCCGAGCGACTCACCGCGGTCAGCCTGATCACCCTGCTTGGGACCGCGGCCCTCGCGACCGCCGGCGGCGTCCCCGCCACGATTGCCGCTGACGGAGCGTCCGCCCGCGGACCCGGTGCGGTCACGTCCGGGACTCCGCCCATCGCCGTCGCGAGGCCCACGATCCGACCGGTTCGAGCCCGAATTGCGGTCTCCCGCAGAGCGTTCGCCCTTGCCGAAGCCTGCGCGCCGCTGGTCCCCGCCGTCGGTCCCGCGCGATCCGGAGGATCGTGCCGCACCCGAATCGCCTGCCGCCTCGGCGGAGCGGCGGAAGCCGCGACGCTGGTCACCCGCGCCGGACTGCGGGCCGCCCCGCGAGTTCGCGCCGCGGGTGTCGTCGGTTCGGTATCCCGGCGTGCGGCGCTGATCACCCTGGGATCGGTCACTCGCCCGCGAGGTGCCCGAATCCCCGGTGGATGCGGAGCGGCGGAAGCCGCGGCGCTGGTCGCCGTCGCCGGACTGCGGGCGACCGCCGGTGCGCGAATCGCGGTCGCGGCCTTCTCCGTCCGGGCGGGTCACTCGACCACCGTGCCGGGCTCGAGGCGGGCGCCGCGGGCCCAGTCCAGGGCGGGCATCATGCGTTTGCCCTGGGGCTGGACCTGGGTGAGGCGGACCGCGGTGCTGGCGGTGCCGAGGTAGACGCCGGTCTTGCGGATGTCGATGGTGCCGACCGGGAGCGTCTCCTCCACCATTTCGACGGGACCGAGTTTGAGGCGTTTGCTGTCGATTTCGGTCCAGGCGCCGGGGGCGGGGGTGACCGCGCGAATCCGGCGGTCGATGGCGAGGGCGGGCTGGCTCCAGCGGATGCGGCCGGCCTCGGGATCCACCTTGGGGGCGTAGGAGATACCGTCCAGAGGCTGCGGAATCGCGTGCACGGTGCCGTCTTCCACGGCGTCGAGGGTGGATTCCAGCAGGACCGAACCGCTGTCGGCGAGCCGCTCCAGCAGCGAGCCCGCGGTGTCGGCGACGGCGATGCGCTCGGTCATGGTGCCGAAGACCGGACCGGTGTCGAGGCCCTTCTCGATGCGGAAGGTCGACGCGCCGGTGTACTCGTCACCGGCGAGGATGGCGGCCTGCACCGGTGCCGCGCCGCGCCAGGCGGGCAGCAGCGAGAAGTGCAGGTTGATCCAGCCGTGCCGGGGGATGTCGAGCACCGGCTCGGGCAGCAGCGCGCCGTAGGCCACCACCGGGCAGCAGTCGGGCGCCAAAGCCGTGAGCTGCTCGATGAATTCGGGCTCCGACGGCCGCTTGGGCGTGAACACGGGAATCCCGTGCTCGTCGGCCAGCCGCCCGATGGGCGAGCGGGTGATCTTGCGGCCGCGTCCGGCCACCGCGTCCGGCCGGGTCACCACCCCGACCACCTCGTGCCTGGAAGATTCGATGAGCCGCCGCAGCGACGGCACCGCCGGTTCGGGGGTTCCTGCGAAGACCAGACGCATATCAGCGACTCCGTTCCCGGTCACCGGCCGCCGCGCGACGCCCGCCACCGATCTCGGACGCCGGCAGCACCGTGACTCCCTGTGTGAACCAACCGGATTCCCGGATGGTACGCATGGCCTCCTTGCGCGAGGCCGACTCCAGGCGCTGCAGGAACAGCACCCCGTCGAGGTGGTCGGTCTCGTGCTGCACGCAGCGCGCCAGCAGCCCCTCGGCCCGGAATTCGACGGGCTTGCCGTCCATGTCGACACCGCGGGCCAGCACGGTCAGCGGGCGCGTCACGTCGAAGCGCACGCCCGGAATCGACAGGCAGCCCTCCGGTCCGGTCTGGGTCTCGTCGCCGATCACCTCGAAGACCGGGTTGATCAGATGCCCCTGCGCGTCGCCGGTGTCGTAGACGAATACCCGTAGCCCGACCCCGATCTGCGGGGCCGCCATGCCGACGCCCCCGCTCTCGTACATGGTGTCGATGAGGTCGGTCACCAGCTGGCGCACCTCCCGGTCGAACGTCTCGACCTCCGCCGCGCGGGCGCGCAGGATCGGATCGCCGAACAGGCGGACAGGCTGGATGGTCACGGGCAGCTCCCGATAGCGAACGAATACGGTCGTCTCATTTTACGGACGCCCGTGACCACCCTGATCAGGAATGCGCCGCCAACACGACATCGCTGATGCCGGTGCCCAGTGCGACCGGCACGCAGGCCGGTGTCACGGGGTGCGCGGGATCGAGCAGATTGACCACCAGCCGCTGCACGAACGGGTCGTACACCAGGTGGAAATGCCCGGTCAGGTCCTCCGCGCACTGCTCCTGCAGCACGATATTGGTGGCGCCCGCGCCATGCAGCGCGATGTTGGTGTTGGGCTGGATCATTTCATCGACGCGGCTGCCGATCGTCGTGTATTTCACACCGGGCACCGTGTCGCCGCCCGCGTTCAGGTCCTTGATGAACGGCGATCCGGCCGCCTGTTGAATGGCGGCGGTGGACGACCCCATCTCCACGAGCTTGTAGATGCCCGGCACCGCGTCGGCGATCGGCACCAGCCCGTACATGATCCCGCCGTAGCTCGGCGAGGCCAGGCCGATCCACTGGCCGACCTTCGGCGCGCCGCCGAGCTTGTTGATCCAGTACCGGGTCACGCTGGCGCCCTGCGAGAATCCGACCAGATCCACCTGGGTGGCCCCGGTCGCGGCGAGCACCTGATCGACGAAGGTGCCGATCTGCGCGGAGCTGGCCCACACGTCCTCGGTGCCGTAGGTGTCCTTGCCGGGTTTGCCGCCGTAGTTGAGGGCGAATACGCAGATCCCGGCCTGGGCCAGCAATGGGCTGATGCCCGACCAGTCGGAGTAGGCCGAGGAATCGGTGCCGTGTGCGAGCACCACCGGGCGCGGATGCTCCGCGGTCGGTTTGCAGCCGAAGTCGTTGGCGCCCTGGGGCGCCGCGTCCGGATGCTCCTTGAGATAGCGGGCCGCCGCCAGATGTTCGGTCTGCGGCGGCCCCTGTTGCGCCGGTACCTGAAGTACCGGAGTCACGGCCGGTTCGGCCTGTGCGTACGTCCCCGTCGGTGTGGCGGCCGTACCGATCACGGCGGCCGCCAGCGCCATCACCCCCACCGGTGCCACGCGGCGCAGTGCGCGGGTCCGGCTCCTCTGTTGTCCCATGTCACAAGATCGCATGGGGCGCTTTTGTCCCATGTCACGATCTTCGTCGGAATCAGCCCGAATGTTCCAGCGAGAAGCGGGGTTTCGAGGCCATTACTTTTCGGGTGTGTCGTCCTCGGCGAGGATCCGGTAGAGCGAGCGGCGCGCCTCGGTGAGCACCTCCGCCGCCTTGGCCGCCTGCTCCTGCGTGCCGACCGCGGCCACCTGGGCGACCGCGCCCATCAGCTGGCCGACCAGTCCGCGCAGGTCCAGGGCCTGATCGCCGACGCCGTCCTTGACGTCCTGCCAGGGATCGCCCAGCTCGGCGCGGTTGGCCTCGACGTACTCGACACCGGATTCGGTGAGCTTGGCCGTCTTTCGACCCGACACCTTCTCGATCAGCACCAGTCCCTCGTCCTCGAGCTGCGCGAGCGCGGGGTAGATGGAGCCCGGGCTGGGACGCCAGACATCCTGGCTGCGTTCGCGAATCTGCTGGATCAGCTCGTAGCCGTGCATGGGCCGCTCCTGCAGCAGCAGGAGGATGGCCGCGCGGACATCGCCGCGCCGGCCGCGCCCGCCCCGGCCGCGACCGCGGCCGAAGTGCGGACCGGGTCCGAAGCCGGGACCGAAGTCCGGGCCGAAACCACGACCGTGGCCGTGGCGGTGCGGGCCGAAGTCGCCGCGCGGGCCACGCGGGCCGCCGCGACGCATCCGCGGGTGTTCGGGGCCCTGCTGCTCTTCGGCGCGCAGTCGCCGCCAGGGGCCGCGGCCCCGTTCGATGTTGTCCATGTGTTCCATGGTCGTGCCTCCTTCAAGGCTCGTCGTTGTGTTTGTTGCTATCGACGATATATCGACAATCTATCCACAACAAGGGTGAGCCGAGACACAAACCGTCCGGTTTGGACTTAGGCGGTCAAGAGACCATGGGCGCGTACGGCCTCCCACAGCCCGGACGGACGATCCACCGTCGGTAGCGGGTCGACCAGGGCGAATGCGCAGCCGATAGCGGCCGCGCCACCGTCGGCCTCGGCGCTGTCACCGACCATGAGGGTGTTCGCAGGGGTCGCGCCGAGGTTGTCGAGGGCCGATTTGAAGATGCGCGCGTCGGGTTTGATCGCACCGACTTCGAAGGACAGCGCGTAATCGCCGATATATCGATCCCAGCCGCGATCGGCGAAGGCCGGGCGGATGTCGAACGCGATATTGCTGACGATGCCCACCCGCACGCCGCTCTCGTGCAGCGCGCGCAGCACCTCGCCGGTATCCGGATAAGGCGTCCAGCCGTCCGGATCGAGCAGCAGCTCGTAGACCTGCAGAGCCTGCGCGAGCGGAACACCGGTCTGCTCGAGCACCTCCAGATAGGCGCGGCGATGCAGCGCCGGATCGAGATCCCGGTTCTCCCAGGCGTATTGACCCTCGGCGTCGAACCGCACGATCTGCCCCACGGGCGCGGTGAGCCGACGCATGATCTCGGCGATCTCGTGGGTATCGAGCAGGCGACCGGCGGCGTCGGTGAGCTGTGCGTCGTGGAACGCGGACTCCTCGAACCGGAAAACCGTACCGGAGAAGTCGAACAGCACCGCGTCGATCGCCATCCCGCCACCCTACACAGGTGACCCCGCCGAGAAGGTCGCCGAATCCCGTACTTACAGAAGCAGACTCATCGTATCCAGCCCGCGCGCCACAGCAGATGTTCATGTGGTCACCGCGCAACCACACCGGGTCACCCGCGACACCGCGGCGACCGGTCAGCCCGCTCGCGGATTGCCCCGCCAGCCCGTGAGCCGAACCACCACTCCTCAACTTGTCTGAGGAATTTGCTACGGTGGACCCATGACGGATCCGGTGCTGAACGTGAGCGACGTGACGGTGGTGCGCGGCGGAAACCCCATCCTGCAAGGGGTTTCGCTCACGGTGCGCGCCGGTGAGCACTGGGCGCTACTGGGTCCCAACGGCGCGGGCAAGACCACCTTGCTGCGCATGCTCGGCGCGTTCGAGCATCCGACCCGGGGCAGCGTGGAGGTGCTCGGGGAGCGGCTGGGCCGGGTGGACATGCGCGCGCTGCGGGCCGGTATCGGCCATGTCGATCCGCGCCACACTCCGAGCGGCCCGCTCACGGTCCGCGACGTGGTGATCACCGGCGCGACCAACACCGCCGGGCTCATCCCCCGCTGGCACGCCACGCCCGCCCAGCTCGCCGAGGCCGACCGCCTGATCGACCTGCTCGGCCTGTCCCACCGCCGTGACGCCGACTGGCAGATCCTGTCCCAGGGCCAGCGCGGCCGCGCCCTGATCGCCCGCGCCCTCATGCCCAACCCGCGCCTGCTCCTGCTCGACGAACCCGCCACCGGCCTGGATCTGGCCGGGCGCGAACAACTCCTGGAACGCCTCGACCTGCTCCAGCGCGCCCACCCCGGCCTCGCCTCGGTCCTGGTCACCCACCATCTGGAAGAACTCCCGCCGGGCACCACCCACGCCATGCTCCTGCGCAACGGCCGCACGGTCGCCGCGGGCCCGGTCAGCGAGGTGATCACCACCGCCCACATCAGCGCCTGCTTCGACCACCCGGTCCGCATCCTCCGCGACGAGGGCCGCTGGTCCGTGAGACCCGCTCAGCCCCAACTGAACTGACCCGAACTCACCGCACCGCCCGGGCCCCGAACCGCACGACCGGCACCACACTCACGCATCCACATCCGGCGTGCGCGCCGGGCTTCACGAGATTGCACTCGACCAGCTGACCCGAGCCGCTCACCTGCCCGAATGGGCCTATCCGCCTCGCGGCGAGATGGGGGCACTCAGGTTGCGGGGACGAGGGAGTCGATCCAGCGTTCCAGGCGTGCGCCTTCGGCTTCCATCATCGCGGGGTCGCGGAAGGTGTTGGTGAGCAGGGAGATTCCCTGGTAGGCGGCCAGGAGGGCGACGGCCAGTTCATGGGAGTCGGTGCGGCCCATGGCGGCGAACTGGGTGTCGATCCAGTCCAAGAGGCCGCGCATGACGGCGGCCAGTTCACGGTCCAGGCCGTCGGCGCGTTTGTCGAGTTCGGTGGCGAGAGAGCCGGAGGGGCAACCGAATTGGGCGGCGAGGTCGCGCTGGTCGACCCAGCCGCGGACCAGGGCCTTCAGTCGTTCGGCGGGGGCATCGAAGAGCTCCAGGGCCGCGATGATCTCCTGGGCGGTACGGGCGTGGGCGCCGATCGCGGCCTGGACCAGCTGGTCTTTTGTCTTGAAGTAATAGTAGACATTGCCCACCGGCACCTCGGCGGCGCGCGCGATATCGGCGATGGTCGTCTTCTCGACGCCCTGTTCGTGGAAGACCTTGGCCGCCGCGTCCGCGAGCCGCTCCCGCTTCCCGGCCTTCGGGGTCGCCGCTCGCGGCGCTGAGTTAGTCATACAACTAACTATAGACAATGCCCGGTCACATGCCCTAAGGTTCGAGTTAGTCAGCCAACTAACTCAGGAGTGGACAGATGATCGTGGTAACCGGTGCGACCGGAAATGTCGGCAGCGCTCTCGTGCGGGAGCTCGCGGAGGCCGGCGAGAAGGTGGTCGCGGTGTCACGCGGCGAGAAGCCGGTGGATCTGCCCGAGGGCGCCGAGCACCGCCGCGCCGATATCGGGGAGCTGGACAGCCTCGCCGAGGCGGTGGCGGGTGCGCGGGCGTTGTTCCTGCTCATCACGGGCCCGCAGCTGGTGACGGGACCGGCGGCCGCCGAGGTGCTGGAAACCGTTGCGGCGTCGGGTGTCCGGCGAGTGGTGTTCCTGTCCTCGCAGGGCGCGGTGACGCGGCCGGGCAGCGACGGCTACGCCCGCACGCTGGAATTCGAGCAGGCGCTGGCCGCTTCGGATCTGGAGTGGACGGTGCTGCGGCCGGGCGGGTTCTTCAGCAATACCTTCGCCTGGATCGAGCCGGTGCGGGCCGAGCGGATGATTCCCGCGCCGTTCGGGGATGTCGGCCTGCCGCAGGTGGATCCGGCCGATATCGCGGCCATGGCCGCGGCGGCGCTGCGGGAGGACGGCCATGACCGGCAGGTCTACACGGTGACCGGCCCCGAGCTCGTCACCCCGCGCCAGCAGGCACGGGCGCTGGCGGCCGCACTGGGCGAGCCGCTGCGGTTCGCGGAGCTCACCCACGAGCAGGCCCGGGTGAACATGCTGCGGTTCATGCCGGAATCGGTCGCGGACCACACGCTCACCATCCTCGGCGAGCCGACGCCCGAGGAGCAGCTGGTCAGCGGCGATGTCGAGCGGGTGCTGGGCCGGCGGGCAACCGGATACGCCGAATGGGCGGCCCGCGTGGCTCCGGCCTTCCGGTGAATCTCGCCATTGAACATTTAGTACGCCATCGCTTATCGTAAGCGTATGCATACTAAATCGTTCTCGGACGGGACCGTGCTGATGCCGTGGAATCCCGGCCCGAATCACCAGCTCTCGGGCCCGGTCTTCGTCAGCGTCACCGATTTCCTCGCGAGTTCGGAGACGGAGTCGCGCGAGATCTATACGACCGGGCTGGAATTGGGGAAAACGTGGCCGGTCATGCAGGGTGCGATCGGCCTGTGGCTGTGGGGCAGGCCGACCGAGTTCCGCGGCGGCTCGATCTCGGTGTGGGAGTCGGAGCGGGATATGCGCCGGTTCGTGCGGTGGCCGGTGCACACCGCGATCGTGCGAGCCTGGCGCGGCCGGGTCGGCATCGGCGTCGACTCCTGGCAGGCCGAAAAGTTCGACGCCGACGCGATTCTGACCCGCGCCGGCGACACGATCGAAAGGCCGCACCGGCGCGCCGCCTAATCTTGTCCGCATGACAGACCGTCCGGACCTGGCAGCGATGATCGTCCCCCTGGGCCGCGCCCTCATGGCGGCGGAGCAACCGGTGCTCGCCGCACACGGACTCACCATGTGGGCGTACGTCGTGCTGCTGCATCTGGACGA
This sequence comes from Nocardia sp. NPDC004711, assembly GCF_053601595.1. Lineage (NCBI taxonomy): Bacteria > Bacillati > Actinomycetota > Actinomycetes > Mycobacteriales > Nocardiaceae > Nocardia > Nocardia sp. NPDC004711. The sequence goes on from NZ_JBSGCB010000010.1 coordinate 26,130, forward strand.
GGGGCCGGCGCGGGGTCAGGGCGTGCTGGCGCAGGAGATCGGGGCGGACAAGACGCGCATCATCGCGGTGCTCGACGACCTGCAGGAGCGCGGCCTCATCGAACGCCACCCCGATCCGGCCGACCGCCGCGCCCGGCTGCTCGCCCTCACGCCCGAGGGCCGTCGCCTGCGTGATGCGGCGCAGGCCGGGATCCAGGCCCACGAGGATCACCTGCTGGGCAAGCTCCCCGCCGCCGATCGCCGCGGCTTCCTCAATGCCCTCATCACCCTCGCCGCCCTCCCCCGCGACGAAATCAGTGGCCCCTGACCAGGTTCAGCCGATGTCGATGGGGTCGATCTGGACGCGCAGGGGCGCGTCGGAGCGATGGGTGCTGCGGACGGCCTGAGCGGCGGTGAGGGCCCGGGAGAGAGCGGCGCCGGTGGCGCGGTCGGCGCGCAGGATCATGCGTTCGACCTCGGCGGGAGAGTCTCCGGAGGAGAACGGCTTTCGCGCACCCGGCGGCAGCGGCACCGGGCCCAGGATCTCCACACCGTCGGGGAGCTGTGCCTCGCCGAGCAATTCGGCGATGGAGTCCGGTGTGCCGTCGATGGCGGCGAAGCGGACCGCGGGCGGGAAGCGCACCTCGGTGCGCTGCTCGAGCTCGAAACCGGCGTGCCACACCGGGTCCCAGCGCACCAGCGCCTGCACGGTCGGGATCCCGGCGTCCGCCATGACGATGACCCGGCCGCCGGGGCGCACCAGCGCCGCGGCCGACATCCAGCGGCGCAGGGCATCTTCGGCGGCGCGGAGATCGGCGCGGCCGAGCAGGGCCCAGCCGTCGAGCAGCATGGCGACGGCGTAACCGCCGGTCACCCGGGGTTCCGCGCCGATGGTGGACACCACGACCTGCGGGCCTTCCGGCACGGTGTTCAGGATCGACGACCCGCCCGAACCTCGTACGGGCACACCGGGAAACGCGCGTCCCAGTTCTTCGGCCGTGCGCGACGCACCGATGACGACGGCCCGCAGCGCCCGCGATCCGCAGGCTCCGCAGCGGAAGGCCGCCTCGGTGATCCCGCACCAGCGGCAGGCCGGGCTCTGTGCCTCGGCCACCCCTTCCCGCCCGCTGCGCAGCGCGCCACGTGACGCGGGCGCGCTGTCCGGCAGCGCCAGTGGACCGTTGCAATGGCGGCAGCGTGCCGGGGTCCGGCACTTGGCGCAGGCGAGCGCCGGGATGTATCCGCGCCGCGGCACCTGAACCAGCACCGGCCCACCGGCTTTGATCGCCTTGCGCGCCTCGGTGAACGCCACGGCCGGAATGCGGATGGCCTGCGCGATCGGGTCCCGCTCCAATGCCGCGTCGGTGTCGCCGGGCGCGGTGATGCGCGGCATGGCCTGCCGCACCACGGCCCGATCCGCGAGCAGATCGTGCGCCCAGCCGGATTCGACGATCGCCTGCACCTCGGCCGTCCGCGAGAACCCGCCCGCCACGAACGCCGCCCCGGTCTCGTGCGCCCGCAACATGGCCACTTCCCGCGCATGCGGATACGGCGACCGCGGTTCGGCGAAGGTGTCGTCCCCGTCATCCCAGATGGCGATCAGCCCAAGGTCTTTCACCGGCGAGAACACGGCACTCCGCGTCCCCACGACAACCCGCGCCTTTCCCCGCAACACCCACAGCCACCGCCGATACCGCGCCGAGGGCCCCAACCCCGCCGCCAACCCCACCGCCGACTCCCCCACCAGCGCAACACATTCCCCCAGCACCCGATCCAGATCCCGCTGATCCGGCACCATGATCACCGCACTGCGCCCGCCACGCACGGTCACCGCCGCCAGCTCCGCCAGCCGCCGCGCCCAGTCCTCCCCCGGCAATGCCTGCCACCCCGCCCGCGGCCCGCGCCCTGCCGCCAGCGCGCCCAGGAACGAATGCCCGTGGACATACCGCCCCCACGCGGGGAACTCAGCGGCCGACGTCGGCGAAGCAGCAGTCACCGGCTGTTGCCCCGACTCGCCCGCCGGCACCGCGGCCGCTGAAGCCGTCGAGTGGTCGCCGGCTCCGTGCACAACCAGATCAGGCTGCGCAGCAACGGTTCCCGTCGAGCTTTCGGCGACGACCGCGCCCGCATCGACGGCCACAGGCATCGCCACCGAATCCCTGTCGGCGACAAGAGTCACCTCATCGGTGGCGGATACATCGCTGCCCTGAACCCGGGCAGTGTCCGTACCCTCGCCGTGCGCGGCGTCCCCGATGTCGCTTCCGCCTTCCGCGAGCGCCGACTCACCCGTCGACTCGGCACCTTGCGGGACGGGGTGTGCGGCAACGTCTTCAGCGATTCCGGACACGACGGAGATCGTCGCGTCACTCGGGTGCGCTGCGTTGGTGTGAATCTGCATGACTTCCGGCTGGGCCGAGTCATCGGCCGCCACAACAGGATCAGTGGACGGTGGGCTCTTCTTCGCAGTGCGTTTGGACTTTTCGGGCTTTTCGGGCTTTTCCACGCCCTCCGATTCGACCTTGGCGTGGCGGGGCGGGATGGCGAGGCGGAGGACGTCGGCGCGGGTGCCCGCGTATCGGGCGGCCACGGCCGTGACGAGTGCGAGGATCTCCGGGGTGAGGACGCGCTCGCCGGACACAACGCGTTCGAGGCGGACAAGTTTGCCGGTGTGATCGGACTTTTCGCGGCGTTCGAGGAGGTAGCCGTCGACGAGGCGGCCGGAGAAGCGGACGCGGACCCGGACGCCGGGCTGGGCGAGTTCGTCCATCTCGGGCGGGACCAGGTAGTCGAAATCCCGGTCCAGGTGGGCGGGTTCGAGCAGGGGCAGGACCCGCGCGATCGGGCGGAACTCGCCAACGCGCTCCACCCCCCTGCGCTTGGCGGGAGCGTCGGACTCGGAGGGGTTCTCCGTGCCCGACGCTCCCGTCGAGAGTGGTGGGGTGCCGCTCAATTACAGCCCGGCGGCCGCACGCAGCTTCTCCGCGCGGTCGGTGCGCTCCCACGGCAGATCGACGTCGGTGCGGCCGAAGTGGCCGTAGGCGGCGGTCGGCGCGTAGATCGGGCGCAGCAGGTCCAGGTCGCGGATGATCGCGCCGGGACGCAGGTCGAAGACCTGACCGATGGCGTCGGAGATCTTGATCGGGTCGATCAGCTCGGTGCCGAAGGTCTCGACGAACAGACCGACCGGGGCGGCCTTGCCGATGGCGTAGGCGACCTGGACCTCGACCCGCTCGGCCAGGCCGGCGGCGACGACATTCTTGGCGACCCAGCGCATGGCGTAGGCGGCCGAGCGGTCGACCTTCGACGGGTCCTTGCCCGAGAAGGCGCCGCCGCCGTGGCGGGCCATGCCGCCGTAGGTGTCGACGATGATCTTGCGGCCGGTCAGGCCCGCGTCACCCATGGGTCCACCGAGCACGAACTTGCCGGTCGGGTTGACCAGCAGGCGGACATCGGAGGTGTCCAGCGGGTTGGGCAGCTGGAGCTCGCCGAGCACCGCGTCGACGACCTTCTCGCGGATGTCCGGGGTGAGCAGGTTGTCCAGGTCGATGTCGGCCGCGTGCTGGGTCGAGATGACCACGGTGTCGAGGCGCTTGGGGATGGCGCCGTCGTACTCGATGGTGACCTGGGTCTTGCCGTCGGGACGCAGGTACGGCAGCACGCCGGACTTGCGGACCTCGGTCAGGCGGCGAGACAGCTTGTGCGCCAGCGAGATCGGCAGCGGCATCAGCTCGGGGGTCTCGATGGTGGCGTAGCCGAACATCAGGCCCTGGTCGCCCGCCCCCTGACGGGCGATCTCGTCGTCCTCGCCGCCCACGCGGGCCTCGTGCGAGGTGTCCACGCCCATGGCGATGTCCGGCGACTGGGCGCCGATGGCGACGTTCACACCGCAGGAGGCGCCGTCGAACCCCTTTGCCGAGGAGTCGTACCCGATCTCCAGGACCTTCTCGCGGACGATGGTCGGAATATCGGCGTAGGCCGTGGTGGTGACCTCACCGGCTACGTGTACCTGACCGGTGGTCACCAGGGTCTCCACCGCGACCCGGCTGCGCGGATCGGCCGCGAGCAACGCGTCGAGGATGGAATCGCTGATGGCATCACAGATCTTGTCGGGGTGACCCTCGGTCACCGACTCACTGGTGAATAGGCGGCTGCCAGACGTGCGCACAGTTGTTCCCTCTCCCTCAACGGGTTTCTCGTATCGGGTGGCGACAGTAGCGTCTCCGCTGCATCGCACAACCCTTTGTCTCAGGTTATTCCAATATGTTCGTCACAGGGGCGAGCCGCCCTCGTTAAGAACACATCGTGACTCAGACAGTCGCCGTTAATCTGCCGCCCCAGCGGGGGGCAGCGGCAAGTGCCCGAACCCTGCGGTGCCGAGGCTTCAGCGGAGCAAGGGGCCGAGTGCATCCAGCACCCGGCTGGCCAGCAGTGCCTTGGACCCGTGGTCCAGGGCGATCTCGGTGCCGTCGGCACCGAGCAACCAGCCGTCGTTGGTGTCGACCTCGAAGGCCTTCCCCTCCCCGACGGCATTCACGACCAGCAGGTCGCAGCCTTTACGGGCCAGTTTGGCCCGGGCGTGGGTGAGCACATCCGCGTGCTCGTCCCCGGTCTCGGCGGCGAAGCCGACGATCGCGGTGCCCGGTAGGTGCCCGTCGCGACGGGACTGCACCAACCCGGCCAGGATATCCGGTGTCTTGGCGAGCGCGATCGAATCCGGTTCTCCCGCACCCTTTTTGATCTTAGCCGCCGCCACGTTCACCGGACGGAAGTCGGCCACCGCCGCGGCCATGACGACCGCGTCCGCACCCAGCGAGTGCTTGTCGACGGCCACCTTCAGCTGTTCGGCGGTGGTCACGTGCACGACCTCGACCGCGGCCGGCGGCTCGAGCCCGATGGTATTGCCCGCGATCAGCGTCACCTGCGCACCGCGCTGGGCGGCCAGGCGGGCGATCGCGTAGCCCTGCTTGCCGGAACTCCGATTGCCCAGGAAACGCACCGGATCCAGCGGTTCCCGGGTGCCGCCCGCGGACACCACGACGCGGCGGCCCTCGAGGTCGCGCGGCAGGGCGTCGGCACGTTCGAGCAGCAGCCGGGCCAGACCGAAGATCTCCTCCGGCTCGGGCAGCCGGCCCGGGCCGGTGTCGGTGCCGGTCAGCCGGCCCGAGGCCGGTTCCATGACCACGGCGCCGTGCGCGCGCAGCGTCGCCACGTTCGCCCGGGTGGCCGGGTGCTCCCACATCTCGGTGTGCATGGCCGGGGCGAACAGGATCGGACAGCGCGCGGTCAGCAGCGTCGCGGTCAGCAGATCGTCGGCGCGGCCCTGCGCGGCGCGGGCCATGAGGTCCGCGGTGGCGGGGGCGATGACGACCAGGTCGGCCTCCTGGCCGAGGCGCACGTGCGGCACCTCGGGCACATCGGCGAAGACACCGGTGTGCACGGGGTGGCCGGACAGCGCCTCGAAGGTGGCCTTGCCGACGAATTGCAGCGCCGACTCGGTGGGAATGACACGAACCTCGTGCCCGGTTTCGGTGAACCGGCGCACGAGGTTGCAGCTCTTGTAGGCGGCGATACCGCCGCCGACTCCGACGACGATCCGGGTCACCGCGGGACTACTCCCCTTCGGAGTGCTCGAGCAGGTCGGCGTGGATCTCGCGCATCGCCACCGACAGCGGCTTCTCCTGCAGACCCGGCTCGACCAGCGGACCGACGTATTCGAGAATGCCGTCGCCGAGCTGGTTGTAGTAATCGTTGATCTGCCGCGCCCGCTTGGCCGCGTAGATGACCAGCGCGTACTTGGACGAAGTCCGCTCCAGCAGTTCGTCGATCGGCGGGTTGGTGAGGCCGACCGGAGTGTCGTAGGCGGGCGCGGTCTTGATGTCCGTACTCACTAGGAGGACTCCTGCGGGGTTGTTCGGAAGGGTGGAAGTCCGGCTCACTTCGAAGATGAGCCGGTAGTTCGGGGCCTATGACCCCGAATTTGTGCTAACGAACAACGATACCAACTGCTCACAGGCGCTGGTCACGTGGTCGTTCACGATGACGATGTCGAACTCGTCACATGCAGCCAATTCGGTGCGAGCGGTCTGCAGACGACGCTCGATCACCTCGGGCGATTCCGTCCCGCGCGAGGTCAGGCGGGACACCAGCTCGTCCCAGCTGGGTGGGGCCAGGAAGACCAGTTTGGCTTCCGGCATGGTCTTGCGGATCGAGCGCGCGCCCTCGAGGTCCACCTCGATCAGGACGTGATGTCCGGACGTGAGCGCTTCCCGCACGGGTGCGGCCGGGGTGCCCGACCGCTGCAGTCCACCATGGATGTCGGCCCATTCGAGCAGTTCGCCCGCCGCGATCATGGCGTCGAACTTCTCACGGGTGACGAATCGGTAGTCCCGGCCGTCGACCTCCCCGGGCCGCGGAGCCCGGGTGGTGGCCGACACACTGAATACCAATTCGGGCAGTCGTTCGCGCACGCAGCGCACGACGGTGGACTTACCGACGGCCGAGGGGCCGACCAGGACAACCAGTCGACCCTTCCGAGTGTGTTCGACCACCCTCGGATTATTCGGCGCTGAAGTCGAACCGGGCCAGCAGCGCCTTACGCTGCCGGTCGCCCAGTCCGCGCAGGCGGCGGGTGGGAGCGATCTCGAGCTCGCTCATGATCTCGGCCGCCTTGACCTTGCCGACCTTCGGCAGGGCCTCGAGCAGCGCCGAAACCTTCATCTTGCCGAGGACTTCGTCCTTCTCGGCGTCCGCAAGGACCGTCTTCAGATCGGTGCCACCACGCTTCAAGCGCTCCTTGAGCTCCGCCCGAGCGCGGCGAGCGGCAGCCGCCTTCTCCAAAGCAGCGGCGCGCTGCTCGTCAGTCAGCTGGGGAAGGGCCACGGTTCCTCCGTCTCATCGTTCATTGCTTGATCTACCTCCGGTAACCCGGTGGTCTCAGCGACCGTACCCACGACGCTTGCCGATTGCGAACCCACCCCCCAGGTCAGCGCGTGATTCGGGCCGCGACCGGGCCGGATGGGCAGCGGCGCGGGCAGTGCCGGACCGGCCCCCGCGGTCGGCTCGATACGGTCGCGAATAGCCTTGCAGCCAGGGCTTTTTCACGGACTTGACAGGGCCCGGGAGAGGTCGGACGGGCCCCGCGCGAAACCGTGACCGACCTGTAATCACGCGACCTGGATTTTTCTTGGATTTCTCGGCGTGTCGTTCGATTCAACACCGCGTGTCGCGTATCACCCGAGGCGCCGCGAACGGTGCCGAATCACGCAATTCCGACACCTTCCCTTGCAGGTCGGGCCGGTTCGGGGCGGCCCCGCCACCGTCGGAACGGCCCGTTTTCCACCCCTCACGCGGCCACTGACGGCTCAAACCTCCCGGCACCGAGAACTACGCCCGCCGCGGTGCGGCGGGCGCGAGAGAGGCGATACGGACAAGCGTTCGATCGGCTCGCCGGACGGGTTCGCCAACAGCGAACAAGATCGCGTCAGTCGTCGTACTGGCACAGCTCCACGAGCGTGCCCTCCGGAGCCCGCACATGCGCCACGCGCATGCCCCACGCGGGCTGTTCGGCGGGCTCGGCGGCGATCCGGGCGCCGCGCTCGCGCAGGCTCTCGACGGCCCGGTCGACATCGGCGACGCGCAAAACCACGACGACCGTGTCGATCTCGCCGCGCGGGCGGTGCGCGGTGCCGATCGCGGCGTCCATGTAGGCGCGGGTGAACAGCGCGAGATCCTGGCCGCCGAGCGTGAAGCAGGCGTAGGGGCCATCGTCGGATTCGGGGACGTCGCCGGGCACCTCCCGCTTCAGGGGCAGGCCCAGGACGTCGCGATAGAAGCGATAGCTGGACGCGAAATCGTCCACCAGGACGCGGGTTTGGCCGTAGGAGACGAGGCCGAGGCCGGCGTCGGACATGAGAAATCCCACCTTTCTACCGAGCAGTCGGGTTTCAGCCTAAGTGCTCCAGGGAAAGCTGCCGATCAGGCCCTCCGAGACGGAATCAGTTGCTCTCCATGGCGATTCGCAGGCCCAGCCCGACCATGAAGGTGCCCATGGCGGCGTCGAGGGCGCGGCGCACCCGGCGGCGGGTGAACACGTACCGCAGCGCGCCCACACCTACGGCCAGGATCACGAACCAGAACAGGTTGGCGATCGTGCACACGATGGCCAGTTCGAGGGTGCCCAGCGCGGAGGGATCGGCGGGCAGGAACTGCGGCACCAGTGCGATGAAGAACACGGCGCACTTGGGATTCAGCAGGTTGGTGAGCAGGCCCTGCCGGAAGGCGACCAGCGTGCCGCGACGGTTCGCGGCCGCATCGGGATCGGGCCGGTAGTCGCCGCGCCGCGCGGCCAGCAGCGCGCGAATGCCGATGTAGGCCAGGTAGATCGCGCCGACCAGCTTCACCACCGTGTACGCCTCGGCCGAGGCGGCCAGCAGCCCGGCCACGCCGATCGCGGTGACCAATGCCCACACGAACACGCCGACCGCGATGCCGCCCGCGCTGGCGACCCCGGCGCGACGGCCGGAGACCACCGAATTCCGCAGCACGATCAGGAAATCCGGCCCGGGCGACATGGAGCCGAGCACGATCACCCCGGCCAGCGTGAGAATCTCGGTGAGCGACAGCACTCGGCCAGCCTACGCTGCGGCCCGGTGCCGGTTCCGGCCCCGATTCAGGCGCCGGGCCAGAAGTCCTTCAGGCCGGGAGCCGCCTCCGCGCCCTGGCGCAGGCCCGCTTCGTAGGCGGGCTTCAGGGCGGCGGCGTTGAACAGGTCGGGGCCGTATGCGGCGATGGCGCCGGCGTCGGGGACGATGAATGCCGTTGCCGCACCGCCCAGCTCGCGATCGGTGGGGCTGTGCGGGAACAGGTGGGCCAGCGGTTCGATGATCAGCATGCGTTCGGCGCCGGCGGCCAGGTCGGCATTGATCGGCGAGCGCATGCCGCCGTCGAAGTAGTAGGCGCCGTCGATCGGGATGGGCGGGAAGACGCCGGGCACCGACGTGCTCGAGGCCAGCGCCTCGGGCAGGGTGGCCTTGCCATCGGGAGTCCACACCTGGAGTGCGCCGGTGGTGACGCTGATGGCGGTGATCCGCAGATCGCGCTGCGGCCAGGATGCGTTGCCGACGAACCCGCCGATGCGGGCGATATGGTCGGCCGGATCGCCGACCGCCATCTCCAGCGCGCGGACGCCGGCGCGTCGGCGCGCCTCATCGGGGTCCAGTCCGGGGGTGGCGAGGATGCCCAGGATCTCACCGAAACTGTTCGGGTCGAACCGGATCGGCGGCAGGTCGGAGTCCGGGGCGGGCCGCCGCAGCAGCAGGCTCAGGTCGACCTCGGCGGCGAGCGCCGCACCGACGACCGCACCGGCGGAGGTGCCGACGATCCGCTCGGCCAGGGCCGGGTCGATACCGGCCTCGCGCAGCGCGATGACCACGCCCGCCATCCAGCTCAGGCCGACCGCGCCACCCCCTCCGAGCACGAGCGCATGACGAATCTCGTTGGGCGGCACCGCGGCAGACATGCTGCCACTGTATCCGAGCGGAAGGAAACGGAGGGTCGTCCTCCGAAATCCGGCTCGGGCCTGAACGGGAATCGCCCCGGTCACGCTGGGGCGGTCGGGGCGATTCCGCGCCGGGTGGGGCGTCGCGGCGCTACCGTATTCAGTCCTGCAGGAACGCGAATTCCGCTGCGAGCTCGGCGACCCGCTGCTTCAGCGCGGTGACCGACGGCCCCGACTTGAGGACCTCGCGGGAGACGTTCGGCAGGACGGCGCCGAGGCCGCTCGCGGGGACCAGCTTGCGGATCGAGTCCGCTCCCCCGCCCTGCGCGCCGACGCCGGGCATGAGGATGGGGCCGTTGAGCGCGCTCAGGTCCGGAGCCGCGTCCAGGGTCGCACCGACCACCACACCGACGGAACCGAATTCGGCTCCGGCATTGACGGCCGCGGCGTCGTCGACCATGCGCTGGGCGATGCTGCGGCCGTCGGAGCCAGTGATGTTCTGCAGTTCCACCGCCTCCGGGTTGGAGGTGGCGGCCAGCACGAACACCCCGCGGTCATTGGCCGCGGCGAGGTCCAGAGCCGGTGCGAGGGAACCGAATCCGAGGTACGGGGAGACGGTGACCGCGTCCGTGCCGAGCGGGCCGTCGCCGAGCCAGGCGTGGGCGTAGGCGTCCATGGTGGAGCCGATATCGCCGCGCTTGGCGTCGGCCAGCACCAGGGTGCCCGCCGCCCGCAGTGCGGCAATCGTCTCCTCCAGCACCAGGATTCCGGCCGAACCGTAGGTCTCGAAGAACGCCACCTGCGGTTTGACCAGTGCCACCCGGCCCGCGAAGGCCCGCACGCAGGCGTCGGCGAACTTCGCCACGCCCGCGGCGTCCTCGCTCAGGCCCCAGGCCCGCAGCAGCGGCGGGTGCGGGTCGATGCCGACGCACAGCGGGCCGTGCTCGCGCATCGACTCCCGCAGCCGCGCACCGAAGGTCGTCATCCGCGCAGCACCGCGTGGAGTTCCTGCAGGGACCGCACGCCGATGCCGCCGCGAATGGTGGCCTCGATGCCCTGCACGGCCGCGGCCGCGCCCTGCACGGTGGTGATGCACGGGATGTTCGCGCCCACCGCCGCGGTGCGGATCTCGTAGCCGTCCACGCGCGGGCCGTTGTTGCCGTACGGGGTGTTGAACACGATGTCGACGTCGCCGTCCTTGATCATGTCCACGATGCTGGGCTGGTCGGCCACCTCGTCGGAGTGCTTGCGCACCTGATCGCAGGGAATGCCGTTGCGGCGCAGCATTTCCGCGGTGCCCTCGGTGGCGAGGATGCGGAAGCCCAGGTCGTGCAGGCGCTTGATCGGGAACACCATGGCGCGCTTGTCGCGGTTGGCGATGGACACGAACGCGGTGCCCTCGGTCGGCAGCGAACCGTAGGCGGCCGACTGCGACTTGGCGAACGCGGTGCCGAAGTCGGCGTCGATGCCCATGACCTCGCCGGTGGACTTCATCTCCGGGGAGAGCAGCGAATCCACGCCGGTGCCGTCGGGGCGGCGGAAGCGGTGGAACGGCAGCACGGCCTCCTTGACCGCGACCGGGGCGTCGATCGGCGCGTAGCCGCCGTCGCCCTCGGCCGGGAGCAGGCCCTCCTTGCGCAGCTCGGCGATGCTGGCGCCCAGCGCGATTCGCGCCGCGGCCTTGGCCAGCGGCACCGCGGTGGCCTTGGAGACGAACGGCACGGTGCGGCTGGCGCGCGGGTTGGCCTCGAGGACGTAGAGCACGTCGTCCTTGAGCGCGTACTGCACGTTCAGCAGGCCCTTCACGCCGATGCCCTTGGCGAGCGCGGCGGTGGAGCGGCGCACGGCCTCGATATCGCTGCGGCCCAGGGTGATCGGGGGCAGGGCGCACGCCGAGTCACCGGAGTGGATACCGGCCTCCTCGATGTGCTCCATGACGCCGCCCAGGTAGACCTCCTCGCCGTCGCACAGGGCGTCGACGTCGATCTCGATGGCGTCCTCCAGGAACCGGTCGACCAGCACCGGGTGGTCCGGGGTGATCTCGGTGGCGCGGGAGATGTAGTCCTCGAGGGACGTCTCGTCGTAGACGATCTCCATGCCGCGGCCGCCCAGCACGTAGGACGGGCGCACCAGCACCGGGTAGCCGATCTCGTTGGCGATCTTCTTGGCCTGCGGGAAGGTGGTGGCGGTGCCGTACTTGGGAGCCGGAAGACCGGCTGCCACCAGGACATCGCCGAACTCGCCGCGGTCCTCGGCCAGGTCGATGGCGGCGGCGGAGGTGCCGACCACGGGCACGCCCGCGTCGGTGAGGCGCTGGGCCAGGCTCAGCGGGGTCTGGCCGCCGAGCTGGCAGATGACGCCCGCGACGGTGCCGGACTCGGTCTCGGCGTGGTACACCTCGAGCACGTCCTCGAAGGTGAGCGGCTCGAAGTAGAGGCGGTCGGCGGTGTCGTAGTCGGTCGACACGGTCTCCGGGTTGCAGTTGACCATGATGGTCTCGAACCCGGCGGCCGACAGCGTCTGCGCGGCGTGCACACACGAGTAGTCGAACTCGATGCCCTGACCGATGCGGTTCGGACCCGAGCCGAGAATGATGACCTTCTCGCGTTCCTTCTGCGCCGCCACTTCGGATTCCGCGGCGGGATCCAGCTCGTAGGCCGAGTAGTGGTACGGGGTCTTGGCCTCGAACTCGGCCGCGCAGGTGTCGACGGTCTTGAACACCGGGCGGATGCCGAGGCGGTGACGCAGCTCGCGCACGCCGCCCTCACCGGCGAGTTCCGGTCGCAGCGAAGCGATCTGGCGATCGGAGAGGCCGTAGTGCTTGGCCGTGCGCAGCAGCGGCTCGTCCAGCACGGGGGCGTCGATGATCTCCTGGCGCAGCTCCACCAGGCCCGCGACCTCGGCCACGAACCATGGGTCGATGCCGGAGGCGGCGGCCACGTCCTCGATGCTCGCGCCCAGGCGCAGCGCCCGCTCCACCTGGTAGATGCGGCCCTCGGTCGGAACCTTCAGGTCGTCCAGGATGGCCTGCACGTCGGTCCACTCGCCGTCGGGCTGGGTCCAGAAGCCCGCGGCCTTGGTCTCGAGCGAGCGCAGCACCTTGCCCAGGGCCTCGGAGAAGTTGCGGCCCATGGACATCGCCTCGCCGACCGACTTCATGGTGGTGGTCAGCGTCGGGTCGGCGCCCGGGAACTTCTCGAAGGCGAAGCGCGGGGCCTTGACCACGACATAGTCGAGGGTCGGCTCGAAGCAGGCCGGGGTCTCGCCGGTGATGTCGTTGAGGATCTCGTCGAGGGTGTAGCCGATGGCCAGCTTGGCGGCGATCTTGGCGATCGGGAAACCCGTCGCCTTGGAGGCCAGCGCGGACGAGCGCGACACACGCGGGTTCATCTCGATGACGATCAGGCGGCCGTCGCTCGGGTCCACCGCGAACTGGATGTTGCAGCCGCCGGTGTCGACGCCGACCTCGCGCAGGATGGCGATGCCCAGATCGCGCATCTTCTGGTATTCGCGGTCGGTGAGGGTCATGGCCGGGGCGACGGTGACCGAGTCACCGGTGTGCACGCCCATCGGGTCCACGTTCTCGATCGAGCAGACGATGACGACATTGTCCTTGCCGTCGCGCATGAGCTCGAGCTCGAATTCCTTCCAGCCCAGGATCGATTCCTCGATGAGCACGTTCGCGGTGGGCGAGGCGGCCAGGCCGCCGCCGGCGATGCGATCGAGGTCGTCGTGGTTGTAGGCCATGCCCGAGCCCAGGCCGCCCATGGTGAACGACGGGCGTACGACCACCGGGAAGCCCAGTTCCGCAACGGTTTCGCGGACCTCGTCCATGGTGAAGCAGACCTTGGAGCGCGCCGACTCGCCGCCCACCTTGGCGACGATGTCCTTGAACTTCTGGCGGTCCTCACCACGCTGGATGGCCTCGAAGTCGGCGCCGATCAGCTCGACGTTGTACTTCTCCAGAATGCCGTTCTCGTGCAGGGCGACAGCGCAATTGAGCGCGGTCTGGCCGCCCAGGGTCGCCAGGATCGCGTCCGGGCGCTCCTTGGCGATGACCTTCTCGACGAATTCCCAGGTGATCGGCTCGACATAGGTCGAGTCGGCGAACTCCGGGTCGGTCATGATGGTCGCCGGGTTGGAGTTCACCAGCGACACGCGCAGGCCCTCGGACTTGAGGACGCGACACGCCTGGGTTCCCGAGTAGTCGAACTCGCAAGCCTGGCCGATGACGATCGGGCCCGAGCCGATCACCAGGATGTGGTTGAGATCGGTGCGGCGTGGCATCAGGCTCCTTCCATCAGCATGGCGAAACGGTCGAACAGGTAGGCGGCGTCGTGGGGTCCGGCCGCGGCCTCGGGGTGGTACTGGACGGAGAAGGCGCGGCCGCTCACCAGCTGCACGCCCTCGACGACACCGTCGTTGGCGCAGACGTGGCTGACCTCGGCCTTGCCGAATGGGGTGTCGAAGACCTCGCCGCGCTCGCCCTCCAGGGCGAAGCCGTGGTTCTGCGCGGTGATCGAGATGCGGCCCGAATGATGCTCGACGACCGGCACATTGATGCCGCGGTGGCCGAACTTCATCTTGTAGGTCTTGCGCCCGAAGGCGCGGCCCAGGATCTGGTTGCCGAAGCAGATGCCGAACAGCGGGATGTCCTCGCCCAGCACCTGCTGGGTGAGCGCCACCATGGCGTCCTGGGTGGCCGGGTCGCCCGGGCCGTTGGACAGGAACACACCGTTCGGGTTCAGTTCCTTGATCTGGTCGAAGGTGACGTCGGACGGCACCACGTGCACCCGCATGCCGCGCTGGGCGAACATGCGCGGGGTGTTGGACTTGATGCCCAGGTCCACCGCGACCACCGTGAAGCGGTGCTCGCCGATCGGGTCGACGGTGTACATCTCGTCGGTGGAGACCTCACCGGCCAGGTCGGCGCCCAGCATGGACTGCTGGCCGTTGACCTTGTCGAGCATGTCCTCGTATTCGGTGAGCGACTCACCGGAGAAGATGCCCGCCTTCATGGAACCGCGGGTGCGCAGGTGCCGCACCAGGGCCCGGGTGTCGATGCCCGCGATGCCGACGACGTTCTGGTTCTCCAGTTCGTCCTGCAGGGTGCGGGTGGCGCGCCAGTTGGAGGCGCGGCGCGCGGGGTCGCGCACGGCGTACCCTGCGACCCAGATCCTCGAGGACTCGTCGTCCTCGTCGTTCCAGCCGGTGTTGCCGATCTGCGGCGCGGTGGCCACCACGATCTGGCGGTCGTAGCTGGGGTCGGTGAGGGTCTCCTGGTAGCCCGTCATGGCGGTACAGAACACCGCCTCACCCAATGTCTGCCCGACGGCGCCGAAGGTCGTCCCGCGGAACACGCGGCCGTCCTCGAGCACCATCACGGCGGTGTTTCCGCTGCTCATGCCTCGTCTCCCGTCTTCGTAGCTGCTGCGGTCCATGCCGGGTACACCGCTTTGTCATCACCGCGGAAACCGGTATCCACCTCGGTTCCGGTCGGCAATGTCCAGCGAATCACCAGCACACCGTCTTCCGTCATTACCTTGCCCGCGTGCCCGCGCTCGGCGCGCACCGCGGTAATGGATTCCTGGGGAATCCAGATCGCCGCCGCGCCGTCCCGCTCCAGCAGGATGCCGCGCTCGAACCGGGTCAGTTCCGCCGTGGCGCGGAAACCCAGGTCGCCCACCGTGATTCGCTGAATCCAGCTGGGGGCGAGGGTGCTGCCGAGGTAGAGCCCCGTGGTCGGCTCCAGCAGCTGCGCGCCGCAGTCGGCGGGCACCGGCGGCAGGTCGCCGATCGCCGAAGCCTGCTTCTCGGCCCGCCGGGTCCACGCCCGGTACATCAGCCACAGGCACAGCGCGAACAGCACCAGCAAAACCAGTACCTGCAGTGTGCGCTCCATTACGGTCCTCCGTGTCCTGTTGGGATGAGCGAGGGGACCTGCGTGGTTACGCAAGCTGCCGCCTCCGGCCCCTGAGCGCTCATCCCGTGGTTCCCCACCCGCCGCTAACCGGCGACGATCTTGCCGTCCCGGGCGGTGAGCCGGCCGCGCAGGAAGGTGGCGGTCACCTTCGCGGGCAGGGTCATCGCCTGGAAGGGCGTGTTGCGGGCGATCGAGGCGAGTTCGTCCGCCTCCACCGTCCATTCGGCGGCCGGGTCGATCAGCACCAGGTTGGCGGGTTCGCCGACCGCGAGCGGCCGGCCCTGATCGTCCAGGCCCACGATCCGCGCCGGGTTCTCGCTCATCACCTGCGCGACACCGCGCCAGTCGAGCAGTCCGGGCTCGACCATGGTCTCCACGATGATCGACAGCGCCGTCTCCAGGCCCAGCATGCCGGGACGGGCGGCCGCGAACTCGCAGCACTTGTCCTGGTCGGCGTGCGGGGCGTGGTCGGTGGCGACGCAGTCGATGACGCCCTCGGCGAGGGCCTGTCGCAGCGCGGCCACATCGGAGGTCTCGCGCAGCGGCGGGTTCACCCGGTTCACCGCGTCGTAGGTCTCCAGGCGCGAGTCGTCGAGCAGCAGGTGGTGCGGGGTCACCTCGGCGGTGATCGAAATGCCCTGGGCCTTGGCCCATTTCAGCAGTTCGACGGTGCCGGCGGTGGAAGCGTGGCAGATGTGCACGCGGGCGCCGGCATCGCGGGCCAGCAGCGCGTCGCGGGCCACGATGGACTCCTCGGCGGCGCGCGGCCAGCCGGCCAGGCCCAGGCGGGAGGCGGTCGGACCCTCGTGCGCGACCGCGCCCTTGGTCAGACGCGGCTCCTCGGCGTGCTGGGCGATGAGCACGCCCAGCGAGTTCGCGTATTCGAGGGCGCGGCGCATGATCAGCGGGTCGTAGACGCAGTGACCGTCGTCGGAGAACATGCGCACCCCGCCGACTCCGGCGGCCATGGTGCCCATTTCGGCGAGCTGCTTGCCTTCGAGCCCGACGGTGACCGCGCCCACCGGGTGCACGTCGACCAGGCCGACCTCCTGGCCGCGCTTCCACACGTGGTCGGTGATGACCGCGGTGTCGGCGACCGGGCTGGTGTTGGCCATGGCGAACACGGCGGTGTAACCGCCCAGAGCCGCTGCGGCGGAACCGGATTCGATGGTCTCGGTGTCCTCGCGGCCCGGCTCGCGCAGGTGCGTGTGCAGGTCGATGAAGCCGGGCAGCAGGAACTGACCCTTGCCCTCGACGATCTCCGCGTCGGGTGCGTTCAGGCCCGCGCCGATCTCGCGGATCTCACCGTCGGCCAGCAGCACGTCGACCGCGTCACCCTCGCCGTACAGACGGACATTCTTGATCAGGACGCTCATGCTGTCTCCTTTCCGCGCGATCGGGGGCCCTCCGTGGTTACGCAGGCAAGCACGGGGAGGAGGAGCGACGCCTCCGGGCCTGACCCGATCACGCGACCACCTCGTCGGTTCCGACCAGCAGGCGGAACAGCACCGCCATCCGCATATGGACTCCGTTGTTGACCTGTTGCAGCACAGCCGCTTTCGGGGAATCGGCCACGGAGAAGCCGATCTCCATGCCGCGCAGCATGGGTCCGGGGTGCAGCACCACCGCGTGCTCGTCGAGCATCTTCATGCGGCGCTCGTTGAGGCCGTACCGGATCGAGTACTCGCGCGCCGACGGGAAGAAGCCGCCGTTCATGCGCTCGGCCTGCACGCGCAGCATCATGACCGCGTCCGCGCCCGGCAGCTCGGCGTCGAGGGAATCCGAGACCCGCACCGGCCAGGCTTCCACGCCCACCGGCAGCAGCGTGCGCGGCGCGACCAGCACGACCTCCGCACCGAGCGTGTCGAGCAGGAACGCATTCGAGCGCGCGACCCGGCTGTGCAGGATGTCGCCGACCAGCACGACCCGCTTGCCCTCCAGGTCACCGAGGCGCTGGCGCAGGGTCAGCGCGTCGAGCAGCGCCTGGGTCGGGTGCTCGTGCGTGCCGTCACCGGCATTGATGATCGCGGGGCCGGGACCGGCGTAACCGCTTGCGGCCTCGTTCATCTCGGCGAACCAGCGCGCGATCTGATGGGCCGCGCCCGACGCCGGGTGCCGCACGATGAGCGCGTCCGCGCCCGCCGCGTGCAGGGTCAGCGCGGTGTCGCGGAGTGACTCGCCCTTGGACACCGAGGAACTCGACGCGCTGACATTGATGACGTCGGCGCTCATCCACTTGCCCGCGACCTCGAAGGACACGCGGGTGCGGGTGGAGTTCTCGAAGAACACGGTCATGACCGTGCGCCCGCGCAGCGTCGGCAGCTTCTTGACCTCCCGGCCCAGCAGCGCCTGCTCGAACCGCTCGGCCTCGTCGAGCAGGCCGGTGGCGGCGTCCCGGTCCAGGTCGGTGACCGACAGCAGGTGCTTCACTGGTTGTCACCTTCCTGACGCAGGTAGACACCGTCACGTCCGTCGTGCTCGCGCAGCAGCACCGAGATGTCCTCGGTGCGGGCGGTGGGAACGTTCTTGCCGACGTAGTCGGCGCGGATGGGGAGTTCGCGGTGGCCGCGATCGATGAGCACCGCCAGCTGCACCGCGCGGGGGCGGCCCAGATCGCGCAGGCCGTCCAGCGCGGAGCGCACGGTGCGGCCGGAGAACAGCACATCGTCGACCAGCACCACCAGCGCGTCCTCGATCCCGCCCTCGGGCACCGAGGTGCGCTCGAGCGGACGGTGCGGCTTGGAGCGCAGGTCGTCGCGGTACAGCGTGATGTCCAGGGAGCCGATCGCGGGGCGGACGCCGGAGAATTCCTCGATCCGGCCGGCCAGGCGATGGGCGAGAGTGGTTCCGCGGGTGGGGATTCCGATCAGCACCACACGAGCAACCTCGGGGTCGCCGGAGTCCAGAGCCGTCTTCTCGATGATCTGGTGCGCCATGCGCGCGATGGTCCGGCCCACATCCGAATCCGAGAGCAACTCGCGTCCGGTCTCGACCCGGTCCGGGTCGTGCCGCTGCGAGAACTCGGCAGCGCTCGACTTGGCAGCCCGGTCTTCGGGCACAGCCATGCCGACCTCCTTCCCCGCCTCACGGGACGGTCCGTTAAAGGATGTCTTTCGAGCGGTCACCCTACCAGCGCGCTTACCCGCCGTTGACCGGGCACCCCCCTCCGCGACCGGCGTCAGCGTGCCCTTCGCGACACGCCGCGACCAGCCCGAACCCGAAACGTCCAGACCAACCGGCAAGCCCGCAGCTATGCGCGCCCGGGCGCCCTGTGGCCAGGTTCACGATCCAGCCGCCGGAGCAGTCCGGCGTCAGTGGCCGCTCGGGGTTCTGCGGTCGAAGACCAAGGGGCGGGCGGTGCGCAGGGCGGTGGCGATGGCGCCGAGCAGCACGGCGTCGTCGCCCAGTTCGCTCGGACGGACGGTGGGGCGCAGCGGGGTCGTCCGTTGCAGCGCCGCGCGGACCTGGTCGAGCAGCAGGTCGGCGCTGCGGCCGAGGCCGCCGCCGACCACGATGACATCGGGGTCGAGGACCGCGGTGACGGCGGCCACCACCAGGGCGATGCGTTCGCCTTCCTGGCGGACCACCTCGGTGGCGATGGCGTCGCCGGCGCGGGCGGCATCGAAGACGCGTTTGGCGGTGAGGCGGCCGGTCATGCCGCGGGCGCGGGCGGCGCGGACCACGGCGTCGGCGGTGACGGCTTCCTCGAGGGCGCCACGCCGGGAGACGGCGGCGGCGGTGTCGCCGAAAGCGGCCGGAAGGAAGCCGACTTCGCCGGCCGCACCGTGGGCGCCGGTGAAAAGCTCACCCTGGGAGACAATTCCGACGCCGAGGCCGGTGCCGATGAGGACGTAGACGAACAGGCGGCTGCCGCGGCCGCCGCCGTGGGCGTACTCGCCGAGCGCGGCGAGGTTGGCGTCATTGTGGACCGACAGCTCGGAAACGCCGAGAGCGTCCCGTAATTCGTCGAGCAGGCCCGCGCGGCCCCAGCCGGGCAGGTTGACGGCGTAGTGCATCCGGCCGTCCTGGGGATCGAAGACGCCCGGGCTGCCGAGGACGGTGTGGACGATGCGGTCCACGGGAATCGCGGCGTCGCTCAGGATTTCGCGCACGGCCCCGGCCGTCGTCTGGGCGAGGGCGGTGGCGGTGCGCGCACGGTTCGGAATGTCGGTGCGGGACAGTACTTTTCCCGACAGATCGGCCACGGCGGTCCGCAGGAACGCGCGGCCGACATCGATGCCGAGCACGTAGCCCGCGGTCGGATCCGGTTCGTACAGCACCGCCGTCCGTCCGCGCTCGGGGACGACCGTCCCGACCTCCCGCACGAGTCCGTGCTGCTGCAGCGCGGCAAGGGCGCTGGACACGGTGGGCTTGGACAGGCCGGTGTCACGGGCGAGCTGAGCGCGCGAGCCGGGTCCGGCGGTGCGCAGCTGCTCGAGCAGCAACCACTCGTTGTTGCTGCGCAAACGCTGCCTGTTCCAAGGGAGTTCGTCCATGACCGTCCGATCCTGATGCGTCATCGAGCCGACTGTAAACAATCGGCCGCAGCCCTTGACTCCGATAGTAAAGGAATTTAACTTTACAAAACCCATACGCCCCCTGCGCGACCCGGAGGCAGCCATGACCGGCCCCCGCACCCTCCCCCGAAGAATCGGCCTGTTCCAGGCCACGACCATCAATATGAGCCAGATGGTCGGCATCGGACCCTTCGTCACCATCCCCCTCATGGTCGCGGCCTTCGGCGGGCCGCACGCCGTCATCGGATTCGTCGCCGGCGCGGTGCTGGCGCTGGCCGACGGCCTGATCTGGGCCGAACTCGGCGCGGCCATGCCGGGCGCGGGCGGCACCTATGTGTATCTGCGCGAGGCGTTCCAGTACCGCACGGGGAGGCTCATGCCGTTCCTGTTCGTCTGGACCGCAATCCTTTTCATTCCGCTGATCATGTCGACCGGCGTGCAGGGACTGGTGCAGTACCTGACCTATCTGTGGCCGTCCATGACCACCGGGCAGGGTGACATCGCCGGGCTCGCGGTGGTGGCGCTGGTCGTGGTGCTGCTGTGGCGGCGGGTGGATTCCATCGGCCGCATCACCGTGGTGATGTGGGCGGTCATGATCGTGTCGGTGGCCGCGGTGATCCTGGCGGCGTTCACCCACTTTCATCCGGGTATGGCGTTCACCTGGCCCGACCATGCCATCGACTTCGGTCGCGGCGGCTTCTGGCTGGGCTTCGCTTCCGGGCTCACCATCGGCATCTACGACTACCTGGGCTACAACACCAGCGCATATATCGGTGCGGAGCTGAAGAGTCCGGGGCGGGTCCTCCCCCGCTCGATCATCTTCGCGGTGCTCGCGGTCATGGTCATCTATCTCGGCATGCAGATCGGTGTGCTCGGGGTCATCGACTGGCACGACATGCTCGACCCGAACAACGTTGCCTCACAATCGGTTGCGTCGGCGGTGCTGGAGAAGACCTTCGGAAAGGGTGCCGCCGATATGGTGACCGTACTGATTCTCGTCACCGCCTTCGCCTCGGTCTTCGCCGGATTGCTCGGCGGCTCGCGGGTACCGTTCGACGCCGCCCGCGACGGGGTGTTCTTCCGATCCTTCGGACGGCTGCACCCCGAACACGAGTTCCCGGTGCTCGGGCTGATCGTGATGGGTGCGATCACCGCGGCCGGGTTCGTCTTCGCCCGGCATGTGGGCGCCTCGGCCACCCATCCCCCACTGGCGGTGCTGATCTCACTGCTGACCACGGTCATGGTGATCGTGCAGGCCTTCGCGCAGATCGCGGCCGTAGTCGTCCTGCGGCGACGGCAGCCCGGGCTCGCGAGGCCCTACCGGATGCTGCTGTATCCGCTGCCGGCGGTCGTGGCGGCCATCGGCTGGGCGGTCATCTACGGGTACGCCGACAAGGCGAATCCGGGCGTGCACCCGATCGAGTGGTCACTGGCCTGGACCGCCCTGGGTATCGCGGCCTTCCTGCTCTGGTCACGGAGGGAGAAGACCTGGCCGTTCGGGCCGAAGCAGATCCGTGAGGAGTACCTCGACGCGGAGCCCGCAGCCGCCTGACCGGCCGGCCGTGGCGAGATAGACAACTCAGGTTGTTCAATTTCAATTGCACAACCTGGATTGTCTATCTAGGGTCGAGGCATGACCGATGCCCCCGCGATCCTGTCCGCGTCCTCGGCCCAGGCGGCCCGGGAACTGCGCGTGCTGGTGAGCCGCCTGCGACGGCGGTTCCTCGAGGCGTCGGACAATGTGGAGCTGACGCCCTCACAGCTGTCGGTACTGAGCCGGTTGAAGAACGGTGATGCCACCGCCAGCGAGATCGCCGCGGCGGAGCGGGTGCGGCCGCAGGCCATCGCCACCCACCTCGCCATTCTCAGCGACCGCGGCTTCGTGCTGCGGCGGCCCGATCCCAAAGACGGCCGGCGGCAACTGGTTTCGCTGAGCCCGGCCGGGCGGGAGCTGATGGCGGGCCGCAGCCGGGCGAAGCAGGAATGGCTCACCACCGCGCTCGAGGAGAAGTACACCGAGGCCGAGCGGCAGACGCTGCTGGCGGCGCTGGAGCTGCTGGAAAGACTCGGGCCGCAATGATCTCGACGCTGCACCGGCGGACCCGGGAGCGACCGCCCGACGGGTTCGACCGGCGGCTACTGGTGCCCATGATCACCAGCTCGATCCTGAACCCGATCAATTCGTCCATCATCGCGGTCTCGCTGGTGCCGATCGGTGTCGCGTTCGGGGCGCCGGCGTCGGAGACCGCGTGGCTGGTGTCGGCGCTGTACCTGGCCACCGCCATCGGGCAGCCGGTGGTGGGGCGGCTCATCGACCTCCACGGGCCGCGGCGGCTGTATCTCGGCGGCGCCGCGCTCACCGGATTCGCCGGCCTGCTGGGCATGGTCGCGCCGAGTCTCTGGGTACTGGTGCTGGCCCGGGTGATTCTCGGATTCGGCACGTGCGCGGGCTATCCCGCATCCATGTACCTGATCCGCAGCGAGTCCGAACGCACCGGGAAGGACAGTCCCCAGGGGGTGCTCACCGCCCTGGCCGTGGCCACTCAGACCATTGCCGTCATCGGCCCGACCCTGGGCGGTCTCCTGATCCATCTCGGCGGGTGGCGGGCGACGTTCGCGGTCAATCTGCCGCTGGCACTGGTGTGCCTGGTCATCGGATGGCGGCGGATAGCGAGAACCGATGCGCCGCACGGCGGCCGGTGGTCGGATCTCGATCTGCCCGGTATCGGGCTGTTCGCGGCGATGCTGATCAGCTTCCTGTTCTTCCTGATGAAACCGCAAGCGGCGCACTGGTATCTGCCGGTGCCGGCGATCGCCGCCGGGGCCGGGCTGGTGTGGCGGGAGCGGCGGGCCGAGCGGCCCTTCCTCGATGTGCGGCTGCTCGCGGGCAATGTCCCGCTGCTGGCCACCTACACCCGCACTCTGTTGACCGCCCTGGTCGGCTACTGCTTCCTGTACGGCTTCACCCAGTGGCTGGAGGAGGGCCGTGGCCTCTCCGCCGCCGGGGCGGGACTGATCCTGCTACCCATGTCGGCCACCGCGATCGGCGTGTCCGCGCTCACCGGGCGGCGTCCCGAGATTCGCGGCAAGCTGCTGGTCGGCTGCACCTGCCAGGTGGTCATGACGGTGCTGCTGCTGACCCTGCACTCCGGCACCGCCCTGTGGTTGCTGGTCGGCGCGGCCGTCATCAACGGCATCCCGCAGGGGCTCAACAATCTGGCCAACCAGAACGCCCTCTACCACCAGGCCGAGCCGGAGCGCATCGGTTCCTCGGCGGGCCTGATGCGGACCTTCTCCTATTTCGGCGCGATCGGGTCGGCGGCGGTCAGTGGCGCATTCCTCACTCCGGGTTCCGGCATCGCGGGACTGCACAATCTGGCCGGGTTCATGCTGGCTGCGGCGGCATTGTGCCTGGTCCTCGCGGTGATCGACCGCTCGCTGTGACCAGCGTCGACCAGCGCGACGGCCGGCCTTCACCGCCGGTGGTCCTAGCTACCGGCCAGTCTTCATACACCGTAAACACGCGTGTGCAATGCTCGGAGGGTGAGCAACGACGCTGAATTCACCGAACCCGCCCGGGTGAGCTTCCGCGGGCACGGCGGTATCACCATCGCCGGGGACAGCTGGGGACCCCAGGACGGCCCGCTGGTGGTGTTCCTGCACGGCGGCGGGCAGACCCGCGGCTCGTGGAAGGATTCCGGACTCGCCCTGGCCAAGGCCGGGATGCACGCGGTCCTGCTCGACGCGCGCGGGCACGGCGACAGCGACTGGGACCCGGACGGCAACTACACGCGCGAGGCCATGGTCGAGGACCTCATGGCGGTGCTGCGCGAACTGGACCAGCCCGCCTTCATCGTCGGCGCCAGCATGGGCGGCCTGACCGGGCTCATGGCCACCACCCACCCGGAGCGTGAGCGCATCACCGGTCTCGTCCTCGTCGATGTGGTGCCGCGTCCCGAGCGCAAGGGCGTCGAGCGCGTCATCAACTTCCTGAGCAGCAACCCGGAGGGCTTCGCCAGCCTCGATGAGGCCGCCGACGCCGTCGCCGCCTACCTCCCCCACCGCCGCCGCCCGCGCAATCCCGAAGGGCTGCAACGTAATCTGCGCCAGCGCGCCGACGGCCGCTGGTACTGGCACTGGGATCCCGCCATGATGGGCGGCCCGCGCGACGGGCGCGGCGAGGAGATCGACGTGCACACCGAGCAACTGGAGAACGCGGCGCGGCAGCTGACCATCCCGGTGCTGCTGGTGCGCGGCGCGCTGTCCGACGTCGTCAGCGAGGAGGGCGTGGCCGCGTTCCGGGCCCTGGTCCCGCACGCCGACTACACCGAGATCGGCACCGCGGCGCACACCGCCGCCAGCGACGCCAATGACGAATTCACCGACGCGGTGGTCGATTTCGTGCGCGCTCAGATCGGCGATGAGGGCCGCTAGCCGCTATTCACCGGTGAACACCCGGTCGAGCAGGTGGTCGAGCAGTTCGACCGCCGTCTCCCGGGTGGTCCCGCCGGCCAGGACCGCCTGACTGATCCCGGTGACCGCGAGCACGATCAGCTCCGCGTCGAGTTCCAGTGCACGCGTGCCGGTTTCGCCCGGACGCTCCCGCCCCAGCTGCTCGGTGAAGCTGGTGATCAGATACTGCGGCGCGCCCATCATCTCCGCCGAGGTGACGGTATTGCCGGTCAGATTCGCCGCATGGAAGGCCGCGAACACCAGATTGTCCTGGTGCCGAACATCATCCAGGGGAATCAGCCCGAGCGAGACAGCCCGGATGACCTCGCGCGGAGCGGCACCGGGCCCCAGCGCTCCCAGCGCCTCCGCGAACCCTCTCCCCCAGTCCTCCACCACCGCACGATGCGTGGCGAGCATGAGATCACGCTTGGTGCCGAAGTAGTACTGGATCAGGCGCACCGAGATCCCGGCCTCCGCCGCCACGGACTGGAACGTGGCGGCATCCAGCCCACCTGCGGCGATGACCGCCCGCGCGGCCGTGGTGATCTCCCGCCGCCGCTGCTCGTGATCCACCAAACGCGGCATATGACCAGCTCTCCTATTACTCCCGGGCATCGAAGTTTTTGATGGTACGCCCATATCATTTTTATGATACGTTCGTATCATCAACGATGATGAACGGGGAGGCGCAATGTCCGGGATCGGGCAATGGAAGAGCGAGGCGGCACGGGACGCCTACATGAAGGCCTACGCGAAGGCGGGACTCGGCTATCGGGCCCGAACCCCGTGGCCGCAGCGGCTGAAAGACGAAGAGCTGCAATCGATCACCGCTCCAGCCCTGCTCGTCTACGGCTCCGAGACGGTGCTGGGCAGTCCCGAGCGGGCCGCGGCGCGGGCGCGACAGCAGATGCCGCACTGCGAAGTGGAGATCTACCCGGGCGCGTCGCACGGGCTGCTGTTCCACGGCCCCGACAAGGACGCCGTGCTCGACCGGATTCTGAGCTTCGCCCGGCAGCACGAGCCGGCGGACGCGCTCGCGGCCGACTAGACGACCGACGACAGCCACTGCACGAAAGCGGAAGGGGAAGGCTTGATGGCCAACAAGATAGGACGTTTCACCAGCGCGAAGGCCAAGGAGAGCTATCTGCGCGCCTATGACGCGATGGCCGCGCGGTGGCCGGTGCCGTCGATGGAGCTCGATATCGAAACCTCGTTCGGGACAACGCGAGTGCGCAAATCCGGATCGGGGGACGGGACGCCGATCGTGCTGTTGCCGGGGATGCCGGGCAATGGGCTGTTCTGGGAGTCGGTGATCACGGAGCTGTCGCGGGATCGGGTGGTGTACACCGTCGATCCGCTCGGCTGGGCGGGGCGCAGCGAGCAGACCGCGCCGCTGCGCGATGAAGCCGGCATCGTCCGATGGTTGATCGAGGTGTTCGACGGATTGGGCACGGAGCGCGTGCATCTGGGCGGGTACTCCGTCGGCTCCTGGTTGTCGCTGCTGGTCGGCGTCCACCATTCCGAGCGGGTGGCGAGCCTGACCATGCTCGAACCCGGCGGCGCCACCTTCACGAAGCCGCGCTGGAGTGTGCTGTTCAGGTTCCTCGTCGGCGGGATCGTGCCGACACGCAAACGGCTGGCGAAGCTCACGGAGTGGCTCACGCCGGGTCTGCAGCTCAGCGAGGAGCAGTGGGCATTGACGTTGAGCGCCATCAAATTCCGCATCGCCATGCCGTGGGAGCGGCCGCTCACCGATGAGCAGCTGGCGGCCGTCACCGCGCCGCTGATGGTGCTGTTCGGCGCTACCACGGTCGCCAACGATCCGGAGGCCGGGGCGCGGCGCGTCCGCGAGCGCATTCCGGGGGCCGAGGTCGAGATCTACCCGGGCGTGGGTCACGAAATGCTGTGGGCCATTCCCGAACAGGTGATTCCGCGGTTCCTCGACTTCGTGAACGAGCACGACCAGGTCCGGGCCTAGCGGTACCGGGCGCTGACGGCCAGGCCCGGGGCATGGCCGTCAGCACCTCGACCTGCTCGGGGTCCGGGGCTTTCAGTTGCGCCCGAGCGAATTCGCCAGCTTCTTGACCACCTCGGCCGCCATCACGGCCTGACCGGAGGTCGAGAAGTGGATGCGGTCCGCGCTGAGCAGGTTGGCGCGGTCGTTGACCGGGTGGTCCCACATGTCGACCACGAGGGCGTCGTACTCGGCCGCCAGCCCGCGCACGATCTCGTTGACCGCGGCGACCCGCTCCGGCCAGTCCGGGAAGACCGGGACGACGTAGGCCCGGCCGAGCGTGAATGTGGTGAGCAGGGCGCCGGTCTGCTTCGCCAGGTCGTACATCTGGCGCAGTGTCCGCTCGATCTCGTCGAAGTCCGGTGTGCGCCGCACGATGTCGTTGGCCCCGCAGGGCAGATGAACCAGGTCCGGGCAGAACTCGAGCAGGCGGGCGGCCTGATTCTCGAGCGTCTGCGCGGTCGTCGCCCCGACCTCGGAGACATTGAGGTAGTCCAGGTCCGGCCGGACCGTCCGCAGGATCTCGGCCACCCGGTCCGGCCAGCCCTCGTCCCGGTAGCCCGGTGTGGGATCGCCGATTCCCGCCGAAAGGCTGTCTCCCACAACGGCATACCTCCCCCAGCGAGCCCCGGCCAGTAGTGCGACGGCATCCGCTCGGTCCAGACAGAACGGATCGGTCGCCTCGGTGAAGACGTGTTGTTCCATACAGAAAACAATACGTCCGCCCGTATGTATAACCCAAGAGGATTAGCCCCCTACGCACCGGACGCCGGTGCAACTGGTCGGTCGGTTTCGAAATGCCCAGGCACGCAAGCCATGCAGAGTCGACGGTTCTGACATGACGAAACACCCGTGCCGAAAAGCGGCCCAGCGCAGGAGTGCACATTGTTGCTGCGCATTCGCCGATGGATCGCTATTCTGGATGGAGCCGAAGGTGAGCTTGTGAAACCATCAGCGCCCCAAAGGGATCGGAGGCGTTGACGCGCGCACGTCGTGGCCATTGTGTTCGTATGTCCAAGTTGCGGCGGGTCCGGAATCGAAGCGCAGTCACGCGGCAGATGCACAGCTCTCACAGATTCGCGCAGTGACACACCGCGTTCGGCCCGAGCTCGATCGACACGGGTATGAGCGAAGAGGTTCCAGCCGAGACAGGAGACGAGCCATGACGATCACGCCGGAAGCCATCGCCCTCACCGGTCCAGGAAGCGGGGCTCGTATCAAATCACCGCAGACGGAGCCGGCGGACAAGGATCTGGACGCCCACCTACGCACGCTACGGCGACGCGTTCCGCATCTGATCGGATCCGCAGTGGCCTCGAGCGACGGACTGCTGCTGGCCGACGATCTTCCGGATGCCATAGAAGCCACCGGCATTGCGGCACTGACCGCGGCGCTGCTGTCGGTGTCGCTGACCTTCGCGGCCACCACCCATGGCGCCGACCTGCACGAGGTCGTCCTCGACAGCGGCGTCGGTCATGTGGTGATCTACCGCGCCGGCCCCATCGCCTGCCTGGCCCTGCTCACCGGCGCCGACGCCACGCTGGCCCGTGTTCATCTGGAAGCCCGCCCGGTGGTCCGCGCCATCGCCGCGACCCTGGAGCCGGCCCATCACGACTGACGGCACCCGAATTCCACCGATCGAGGACATCACACGGAAAGGGAGACACATGTCGAATCTGGATGTGGCACTGAAGGACATGATGACCATCGACGGGGCGCTCGGCGCCGCGATCGTCGACTACAGCAGCGGGATGACGCTCGGTACCGCCGGCGGATCCCGATCCCTGGACCTGCAGCTCGGCGCGGCCGGCAATACCGAGGTGGTCCGCGCCAAGATGCGCACCATCGAACAGCTCGGCCTCGACGAAGGGATCGAGGACATCCTGATCACCCTGACCGGTCAGTACCATCTGCTGCGCCCGCTGAGCGCGCACCCGGCGAGTCGCCTGTTCCTCTATCTCGCCCTCGACCGCATCCGCGGCAACCTGGCCCTGGCCCGTCACCAGCTCCGCAAGATCGACGAAGAACTCGACATCTGAACACCTCTATCGAACATACGTTCGGAATTATGGTAGGTTCTTCGACATGTCGACGCCTTGGCAGGGATCACTTCTGGACGGCTTCGGGGAAGTGGAGCTCGGTGCGCTGCAGGGGATACAGCGCACCGAGCTCGGCGACGGCGCCTGGGTGGATGTGCTGCCGGGCTGGTTGAGCGGCGCGGACGTACTGTTCGAACGGCTCGTGACGGAGGTGCCTTGGCGCGCGGATCGGCGGGCCATGTACGACCGGATGGTGGATGTGCCGCGGCTGCTGTGCTTCTACGAGGCGGAGCGGGAACTACCGGATCCGGTGCTGGTCGAGGCGCGGGAGGCGTTGAGCACGCACTACTCCGCTGAACTGGGCGAGCCGTTCACCACCGCGGGCCTGTGCTACTACCGCGACGGAAACGACAGCGTCGCCTGGCACGGGGACACCTCCGGGCGCGGGGCGACCGACGACACCATGGTGGCCATCATCTCGGTGGGTGCGGCGCGCGCCCTGCTGCTGCGCCCGCGCGGCGGCGGGGCGAGCGTGCGGTATCCCCTCGGGCACGGGGATCTCATCGTCATGGGCGGCTCCTGCCAGCGCACCTGGGAGCACGCGATACCCAAGACCAGACGGCCGGTGGGGCCACGCATCAGCATTCAATTCCGCCCGCGCGGAGTCCGGTAGGACGAGGGGTCCGGACACCGCGCCGGCCAGGCCGCCTCACCGCCTGGTAGTTCCCTGTGGCGCGGATATCCCGCGCCACAGGGGCTTTCGCTCCCGCACAGACAGTGGCGGCTCAGGCACGACGAGCGAACGCAGGTACCGGCTCGGGTAGCACACCTCGGCCGACCAGGAAGGTCGGCACGCTGCGCACCACGGGGATGCGCCGGAAAACGCGGAGAGCCATGGGCGTTTCGGTGGCGTTCGAGACGTCCAGACGACCCGCCACCGCAGGGCGGATGACGCCGGCGTGGGCCAGCCGCTGCATATTCTGGACGACGGCCGTGGGCAGGATTCGCCGACGCTGGACCCGGGCCAGGTCGGCGGTGGTGACGGTGTGCGACAACAGTTTCGGGCCGAGAATGCGCGCGGTGGCCACCGCGTCCTGCACCGCCAGGTTGATGCCGACGCCGCCGACCGGGGACATGGCGTGGGCGGCGTCGCCGATGCACAACAGGCCGTCGGTATACCAGCGGTCGACGCGATCCAGCTTGACGTCGAGCAGTTTCACCTCGTCCCAGGTCGCGAGGGCGTCGGCGCGGTCGGCCAGCCACGGGGCCACCGCGCCCAGATCACGCATGATGACGCCGACCGGTCGACTCGTGCGCAGGTCGGCGTCGCTGCCCTTGGCGATGAGCGTGGCGCTCTGCCAGTAGTCGCCGCGGTCGAACATGACCGCCACGCGGCGGGCGCTGACCACCGGGATCAGACCGGCCGGGTCGGTGCCGTTGCGCGGGATGCGGAACCACCACGCGTCGAACGGCGTGGGCCAGTTGTGAACCCCGAGCCCGGCGGCCGCACGCAGCACCGAGGAGCGGCCGTCGCATGCCACCGTGAGGTCGGCGCGAATCTCGCCGGTCGCACCATCTTTCGTGCGATAGCGCACACCCGCGACGGCGCCGCCCTCGTACACCAGATCGACCGCCTCGGTGTTCATGCGCAACCGGAAGGTCGGCTCGACGTCGCCCGCGCGGGCCAGTAGGTCCAGCAGGTCCCACTGCGGCACCATGGCCACATATTTGTGCCTGCCCGGGATGTGCGCGAACGTCGCGAGCGGCACCATGCGGCCGCCGATGGGTATCTGTATGTCGTTCAACCGCCGCTGCGGCAGTTTCGCGAAGTCCTCGCCCAGCCCCAGGGCGTCGATGAGGTCCAGGGTGGTCGGGTGCACGGTGTCGCCGCGGAAGTCGCGCAGGAAGTCACCGTGTTTCTCCAGCACCGTGACCTGGACACCACCGCGGGCCACCATCAGCCCCAGGAACATTCCCGCCGGTCCCCCGCCGACGATCAGACAGGTCGTACGTTCCATCGGGACCTCCCGAGCCGTTGACCACCGTCACCCTCGATGGTAGGCCGAGTGCGGCTCGGGCACAGTCGCTTCGCCGCCCTGAGCTAGCGGTCGCGGTAGAGCACGAAGAAGTAGGGTTCGGTCAATCCGCGCTTGTCCATCACACCCAGCAGGGTGTCCTCGTCGACCCTGCGGAAGATGTCGATGATCGGCAGATCGTCGTAGATCATTGCGGCGCTGGTCTTTCCGCGGAATTCCAGATTCCGCAGGCGGGCGCGCGGAGTCCGGGTCCGCAGCATCGGCCGCAGCGCCCCGAGTGACCGGCGCACCGGTTTCAGCGTGTCGACCGGCACCTTTCCCGCCAGGAACAGGGGCACCCGCCGCGGATCCACCGGGAAGATGTCCCCGGCCGGATCGGAGAACAGCAGCGGCTGCACGCTGTCGGCACTGTCGAATTGCTTGCCGTACCAGCCGCTTTCCACCAACATCCCGCCCCAGGGATGCCCGGTCGCCACCTCGGCCCCGCGCCACCGCCCGGTGGTGATCTCCTCGACCCGCACCGCCGGCAGACTGTCGAACAACTCCCAGGCCCGTGCGGCCGTGCCGTCCCCTGCCATCAGCGCCCGCAGCCGCAGCGCGCCATCCGTGGCCGACTCGGCGGCAACCATCATGATCTCCTCGATGAGAGCAATCGACATAATTTCTCTCACTGCATCCGGCGGCCCTTGCTCACACCACACCTAGGCTGGCATCATGCCGACCCCGCCGCCCGCCCACGTCGCCGCCGCCAACCGTCTCACCGCCCGCTGGTGCGCCGCCGCGGGGACCGGCGACTTCGCGCTGTCGGGCTGCGGCGTCTGGCCGCTGCTCGCCCTGCTGGCCTCCGCCGCCGACGAGCCCGGACGCAGCGAACTCGCCACGGCCACCGGCATTTCCGCCGCCGACGGCCATGATCGGGCACTGGACCTGCTGCGCACATTGGCCGAGGCCGACTCGGTCTCGGCGGCACTCGGCCTCTGGGTCCGGCGGGACCTGCCGCTGCGCCCGGAGTGGTCGCAACGACTGCCGGCGGGAACCGTGGAGACCCTCGCCGATCAGGCCGCGCTCGACACCTGGGCGAACGACCACACCGACGGCCTGATCGAGAAGTTCCCGCTCCCGATCGACGCCGCGACGGTCCTGGTGCTCGCCACCGCGCTGGTCGCCCGCGCCCGATGGGAGGACCCCTTCCACCGGACCACCATGGAGGTCACCGACGGACCGTGGCGCGGGCACAGCGGTCCCGCTCTGCGCCGGTTCTCGTCGCGCCCGCAGCACGCGAGCGTACTCGGCGCCGGTACGGCGGTGACCCGCGTAATCGTCTACGGCACAGAAGATCTCGACGTACACCTACTGCTGAGCGAGGGCACGCCGGGCACGGTTCTGACGACCGGCCTCGACGCACTGGAGGGCACCATCCCGATCCGGACGGACCTGCCCGCGGGCACCGAGGCACCCGGACTGAGAGTGCAGGCCGTGCCCGATCGCGGACAGGGCGACAGCCTGGAAACCCTGTTGCCGCCCTTCGAGATTCGCAGCCTGCACAACCTGATCGACCAGCCGGCACTGTTCGGCCTGACCGCGGTGACCGACAGTGCGCGCGGCCATTTCCCGGCGATGTCGGCGCGCCCGCTCTACGTCGACCAGGCCGCGCAGGACGTGTTCGCGCGCTTCACCGAGACCGGGTTCGATGCCGCCGCGGTCACCGCGCTGTCGATGATCCTGGGCAGCGCCCGGTTCGCGAGACCCGCGCACACCGTGCTGCACACCACCGTGACGTTCGACCGCCCGTTCGGATTCCTGGCCGTGCACCGGCCCACCGGACTGGCCGTGGTCGCCGGATGGGTCGCACACCCCGGTCGCTGACGACGAGGCCCGCCCGCCAGGCTTTTTGTCGAAACTACAAAAAGTTGCCCCGAATCGCTGGTGCCCATCGTTTTAGTCATCTAGCCTAAAACCATGACGACAGCACGAGAGACCGCCGAGAACATTCGGGCGGCCCGGCGGCCCGAGGATCTGTTCGGTGCTGCCGCAACGGATTCCGCGGCCCGGCAGGACGCCCGGCGGCGCTACCACCGGCTGGCGGGGATCGTGCATCCCGATCGGGTGGAGGCCGTCGACGCCGGCATCGCGGGGGCCGCGTTCGCACGGCTGGCCGAGCTGTACCGGCAGTGGCTGGACCTGGACGAGCCCGCCTTCGAGGTGACCGGCGCACACGGGACGTACCCGGTGGGAGCGCTGCACGCATCGGGCTCGGTCGCGGACGTGTACCGCAGCGGCTCGGACCGGGTCGTGAAGATCCCGCGCCGGGCGGCGGCCAACCGGCTGCTGTCCGGGGAGCGAAATGCCCTGCGCGACATCGCGATCGTGGCCGCGGAGCACGAATGGCCGGCGCCGTACTTCCCGGAGCTGGTCGATACGGTCGACCACCTGGACTCCGCGACCGGCGAGCAGCGCACGGTGAACGTGCTCGGCGCGCTCACCGCGGAGTTCGTGACGCTCGAGGAGGTCCGGGCCGCCTACCCCGATGGCCTGGATCCGCGCGACTACGCCTGGATGCATCGCCGGCTGCTGCGCTGCCTGGCCGGCGCACAGCTGGCGGGGTGGGTGCACACCGCCATCAGCCCGGCCAATGTGCTGGTGCATCCGCGCCTGCACGGAATCGTGCTGGCGGGCTGGTCTTTCGCGACCCGGCCCGGGAATCCGGCGGCGGCCACCCTGAAGTCGCTCGACTATCCGCCGGAGATCCGGGACGCGGTCTCCCCCGCCACCGATGTCCACCTCGCGCATCGCCTGATGCTCACCATGCTCGGCGACCGCGCACCCGCGGCCCTGCGGTCCTACGCCACGGGGTGCCTGCAATCCGATCCGCGGCTGCGGCCCGACGCCGCGGACCTGCTCGGGGAATTCGACGATCTGCTCGACCGGCTCTACGGGAAGCGCCGCTTCCGGCCCTTCGAGCTCACGAAAGGTAAGTGATAGCAATGGGTTACGGACGCTGGGACGACAGTGCCTACGACGCGGCGCGGACCTTCCGCGCGGCGAAGGGGCTCGACGACTTCGGCTACACCGCGGATATGCGGTCGGTGCCGTGGGATCAGTGGAAGGCGCACCCCACCCTGGACCCGTTCGGGGTGGACAAGCGGGAGTCGCGGGACTCCGACGACCACGGCAACTCGCTGCCCATCGCGGTGCTGTTCGACGTCACCGGATCCATGGGCCGGGTACCCCGCATCATGCAGGAGAAGCTGGCCAAACTGCACGGGCTGTTGCAGCGCAAGGGTTATGCGGAGGATCCGCAGATCCTGTTCGGGGCCATCGGCGACGCCGACAGCGACCGGGTGCCGCTGCAGGTCGGGCAGTTCGAATCCGACAACCGGATGGACGAGCAGCTGCGGCTCATCCTGCTGGAGGGCGGCGGCGGCGGGCAGAAATCCGAAAGTTACGAGCTGGCAGCGTATTTCATCGCCCGGCACACCGCCACCGACGCGTGGGACAAGCGCGGCCGCAAGGGCTACCTGTTCATCGTCGGCGACGAGCTGAACAAGAAGCGGCTGGCCGCTCGCCACCTTCGCACGGTCATCGGCGACGACGTCGACCACGACATCTCGGTCGAGTCGATCTACCGCGAGCTGGCCGACCGCTGGCACGTGCACTACATCCTGCCCAATCAGTCCAGCTACTACCGGGATCCGGAGATCGCCGAGCACTGGCAGGGGCTGCTGGGTGAGCGGTTCCTGCGGCTCGACGATCCGGCCGCGGTGTGCGAGCTCATCGCCCTGACCATCGGCATCGCCGAGGACCGCATCGATCTCGGGGCGGGGCTGGCCGATCTGCGCGATATCGGATCGACCAGCGAGGCCGACGCGGTGGGCAAGGCCCTCGCACCGCTGGGCGGCGCCCGGCGCGGACGCAGCGTCGGGGCGCTGCCGGCCGCCACCGGGACCGACGACGTGGATCTCTGACCGGATCCGATAGACGAAGGGACACAACATGTTCGGCGACAGTCACCTGATCGTGGTGGACCTGGGCTTCGGCGATGCCGGCAAGGGCGCCACCGTGGACTGGCTGTGCTCACCGCAGGCCGGGCTCGACGTGGCCGCGGTGGTGCGGTTCAACGGCGGGGCGCAGGCCGCCCACAATGTGATCGCAGACGCCCGCCACCACACCTTCCACCAGTTCGGGTCCGGCACCCTGTCGCGGGTGCCGACCCTGCTGTCGCGGCACATGCTGGTGGAACCGCTGGCCCTGGCCGCCGAGGCGCGCGAACTCGCCGCGCTCGGCGTCGCCGATCCGCTGTCCCTGCTCTACGTGGACGAGCGGGCCCTGCTCACCACGCCGATCCACGGAGCCGCCAACCGTTGCCGGGAGGATACGAGGGGTACCGCCCGGCACGGTTCGTGCGGCATCGGCATCGGCGAGACGGCGAGCTACGCGCTCGGCCACGACGCGCCCCGGGTCGCCGACTGCCGGCGACCGGAGGTGTTGCGGCGCAAACTGATCGCGCTCGAAGAACACTACGGGCCGCTGCTCGCGGGCGGACGGCACCGCTACGACCCGATCGATGATCTGGTCGCGGCGTACGCCGCGTTCGCCCGGGCCGTCGCCATTCTGCCGGGCGAGCAGCTCGCCGCGTTCGCACGTCAGGGCCGACTCGTGTTCGAAGGCGCGCAGGGGGTGCTGCTGGACGAGTGGCGCGGCACCCACCCGTACACCACCTGGTCGACCGTCGAACCCCGGCACGCGCGCGCCATGCTGGCGCGCCTCGGCGCGCCCGGCTACGTGCTCGGCGTGACCCGCGCGTACATGACCAGGCACGGGGCCGGGCCCTTCCCCACCGAGGACCCGGCACTCGCGATTGCGGAGCCGCACAATGGAACCGGCGAATACCAGGGCGCGTTCCGGCGCGGGCACCTCGATCCGCTGCTGCTCCGCTACGCCGTCGAAGTCTGCGGCGGGATCGACGGCGTGGTCGTCAACCACCTCGACGCCCTCGGCGACATCCGCACCGCCACCGGCTATCTCACCCCCGACGGCTGCGTCGACCGGCTGGCGTGCGGAACTTGGCAGGACCTCGGCCACCAGCGGCGGCTCACCGATCTCCTCGCCGCCGCCACCCCGGCCCTGGCCGACCTGCCCGCCGACGTGCCCGGCTACCTGGAGGCCGAACTCGGCGCGCCCGTGGTGCTCACCGCATGCGGACCGGACCGAGCCGATCGCACGCTCCGGATCCCGGCTCAGGCATGATTGTCCATTTGTGGAGCAACAATCCGCAGTGTCCATCGATGTGATCACCCTGCGCTACGGACCCGACGACCCCACCGCCGCCCTCGGCATCGCGCCCCGGCGGTGGGAGCCCTTCGCCGGTGAACTCGCGCTGCCGGGTGTACTGCTCGGCCTCGGCGAACGCCTGGCCGAGGCCGCCCACCGCGCGGTCCACACCAAACTCGGGGTACCGGCCGACGCCATCCTCGCCGTCGGGCAGGTCGCCACCTTCGATGAGCCGCACCGCGATCCACGCGGGCCGACGCTGTCCATCGCCATGTGGGCCGTGGTCGGCCCGCACGGGACCGACAGCGCGGCCTGGGTCCCGTTCGACGCCGTCCCGCATCTGGCCTTCGACCACAACCAGATCGTCGCCGCCGCCCGCGCCCGGCTGGCCGAGATGCTCTGGAAAGACCTGACATTCACCCGCGCCCTGACCGGCGACCAGTTCACCGCCACCAGAGCCGTCGACCTCACCACCGCCCTGCACGGCGCGAAACCCGACCCTGGCAACCTCAACCGGACCCTGGCCGCCATCCCCGGGCTCTCCCGCACCGGCGAACGGGTTCGTGTGAAGGCCACCGGCCGCCCCGCCGCCGTCTGGTCCTTCACCTAGCCGACCGGACCCGGCCCGGACGCCTCGGCCTGCGGCAGCACCGCTCGGCTCGCGAACCGGGCCGCACCCCACCGAAATTCGCGGCGGGCACAACGGCCCAGCGCACCGCGGCCGGTCAGGGAATCAGCACCAGGCGGCCGCGCAGGCCGCCTGCGGCGAGCCGGTGGTGGGCGTCGGCGACCCGGTCGAGGGGCAGGGTGCCGGCGACGCGCGGGGTCAGGCGGCCCGCGTCCACCAGGGCGGCCAGCTCGGCCAGACGGGGCCCGTCGGCGCGAATCCAGGTGTTGGCGACCCGGATTCCGCGTAGACCCGCCGGTTCCGCGCCACCCACCACGGCCGCGAACGCACCCCCGGAGCGGACCGCGTCGAGAGCCTCGGCGCCCAGGGACGCGGCGTCCACCGCACCGTCGGCGCCGCCCGGGATCAGGGCGCGCACCGCCTCGCCCAAGCGTGCCCCGCGCGGGACGAAGAATTCCGCGCCGAGTTTGCGGACCAGGTCCTCGTCCGGCGCGGCGGCGGTCGCCACCACCCGAAGGCCCTGGGCCACAGCCAGTTCCACCGCGAAGCCGCCGACCGCACCGGCGGCGCCGGTGATCAGCACGGTCTGCCCGGCGGTGAGTGCGAGCGCGTCCAGGGACTGCACGGCGGTCAGGGCATTCAGGGGTATCGTCGCCGCCTCGATCGCGGAAGCACGGCGCGGGGCGAGCGCGACGGCCGCGGCGTCCAGGACGACGAAATCCGCCTGCGCGCCCAGCGGCACGTCCAGGCGGTCCGACAACCCGTACACCTGGTCACCGAGCGCGAAATCCTCGACGCCGGAACCGATCTCGTCGATCGTGCCGGCCACGTCCCAGCCGAGGCCGATCACGTCGCGCGGCACCATCAGGCCCGCCTGTGCCAGACCGCCCGAGCGGGTGTGCAGGTCCACCGGATTCGCCCCGGCGGCGGTCACGCGAATCCGCACCTGCCCGGGGCCCGGCGACGGCACCGGCACGTCGGCCTGCTCCAGCACCTCGGGGCCTCCGAACGAACGAATCACCACGGCACGCATGCGAAATCTCCTCTGCTGAACGGTTTTCCCACCCAGCGGCAAACGTACGGAGTGTTACTCTCCGTCGGGAAGTACGCACCTCGGAGTGCGTACCGTACGCGAGGGAGAGCCATGGCGACCAAGACCGCGGCCCAGCGGCGCACCGAAGCCCGCCGCGCCTACGACGCCTACGTCCAGGAATGCCCCACCCGGCACCTGCTCGATCGCATCAGCGACAAATGGGTGAGCCTGCTGCTCACCGCGCTCGCCGGCGGACCCCGCCGCTACAGCGACCTGTCCCGCATCGTCGCGGGCGTCAGCCAGAAGATGCTCACCCAGACCCTGCGCACCATGGAACGCGACGGGCTGGTCAGCCGCGCGGTCACCGCCTCGGTGCCGGTCCGGGTCGACTACGAGCTCACCGAACTCGGACGCAGCCTGCTCCCGGTCATGCAGGCGATCAAGAGCTGGGCCGAGACCCGCATCGAGGACGTCCTCGCCGCCCGCGAACGCTACGACAGCAACCCGAACTGACCTGGACCGTCACCACTCAGGCAAATCCGTCACCCCGGCAGGCAGATCCCTCACAGCTCCGGCATATCCGTCGCGACCCGGGCATATCCGTCGCAACTCGGGCAGATCGGTTGCGGCTCAGGTACATCCACTTCGACTAGGGCGAATTCGCTGCGGCTCTGGCGGATTCGTTGCGACTCCCCAATCAGGCAGGTCCGTAGTCTCACCCAGCTCCGTCGACGACCGATTGGACCAGTTGCCGGACGGCTTCGAGGAGCCGGTCTTTCTGGCCGTTGCGGACCAGGTAGGGCACCAGGTCACCACCCAGCGGCGCGAGCAGCAACCCGCCGACCACGTCGGCGTCGAGATCGGGGCGGATCTCGCGGAGCAGGGTGCTGATGTGGGCGGCCCAGAAGGCGTGGAGTTCCTCGGCACGTGGATGCGGAGGTATTGCCCGATAGGCGACCGAGATCTCGATGTCGTCGGCGACCAGACGGGTCATGGCATCGAAGTAGGCCAGTAGGCGCTCTCCGGCCGGAGCGCCCGGACCGAGCGGCGGCGGACCCGACCGCACGGCCTCCATCAGGTCGAGCGCACCCTCGGCCATCAGTTCGTGCAGCAGGCCGGCCCGGCTGCCGAAGCGGTGGAAGAGCGTGCCCTTGGCCACCCCGGCCGCTGCCGCGATCCGTTCCATCGTGGCGGCTTCGGCCCCCTCCTCGGCGAACAGCTTCCGCGCCGCCGCCAGGATTGCCTGCCGGTTGCGCGCTGCGTCGGCGCGTTCCTTGGGCCGGTCCATATCACCACTTTCATTGACAACTTGACCGGCGGTCAATATCTTCGCAGACACATCTTGACCGTCAGTCAACTTATGAGAGGTTTTCAATGCACGCAATCCTATTGACCGGTACCGGCGCACCCGACGTCCTGGTGGCGAGCGAGGTGCCCGCGCCGCGCCCGCAGGACGGAGAGATCCTGGTGCACAGCGAGGCGATTCCGGTGCTGTTCCCGGAGACCATGCTGCGGTCGGGCGCGTTCCCGCTGCCGGTGGAGTTCCCGATCGTCTTCGGCACCCAGGCCGCGGGCGTCATCGCCGAGGTCGGCACGGGCGTGGACCCGGCGCTGATCGGGCAGCGGGCAGTGGTGAGCAGCAACAGTTTCGGCACCTATGCCGAGCAGGTCTGCGTTCCGGTGGAGACGGCGACCGCGATTCCGGACGGCCTGGGCACCGTCGAGGCAGCGGCGGTCGCCATGAGCGGGTCGGTCGCGATCCCGCTGCTGGAGACCGCGCGGCTCACCGGCACCGAGACCGTCCTGATCGAGGCGGCCGCGACCGGTGTCGGCGCCTATCTCACCCAGCTGGCCAAGGAGTACGGCGCCGCGCGGGTGATCGCCACCGCGGGCGGGGCCGAAAAGGCCGCGCAGGCACGCGAATTCGGCGCGGACATCGTCGTCGACCATCACCTTCCCGGCTGGACCGAGCAACTGCGCGAGATGCTCGGCGGCACAACGCTGGACGTGGTGTTCGACTCGATCGGCGGCGAATCCGCCCTGGCCCTGCTGGATCTCATGACGCCGCTGCGCGGCCGCATGCTCAGCTACGGCTTCCTGTCCGGCGCGCCCGCACAGGTCGGCGCCATGGACCTGATCATGCGCGGCCTCACCCTGATCGGCTGCTCCGGACCGGACTGGCTGGCGGGGGTCGCCGCTGCGCGCGCCGCGGCACTG
Organism: Nocardia sp. NPDC004711; assembly: GCF_053601595.1. Lineage (NCBI taxonomy): Bacteria > Bacillati > Actinomycetota > Actinomycetes > Mycobacteriales > Nocardiaceae > Nocardia > Nocardia sp. NPDC004711. Next base: position 65,735 of record NZ_JBSGCB010000010.1, read on the forward strand.
AATCGCGCCGCGACGGGATCACTGACCCCGCTCGTCGACCGCGTGCTACCGCTCGGCCAGGCCGCCCACGCCCATCAACTGCTGGCCGACCGGGCGGCCAAGGGCACGATCGTGCTGCGTCCCAGCGGGGCGTGACGAAAGTCCGGATCAGCCGGTGATTTCCCACTCGTAGACGGTGAGTTCCGAAGCGCCCGTGGTGTGAATCGGGTCGGTGCGGATCAGTTCCTGTGCGGCAGCCAGGTTTTCGGCGGTGATCACGTACGCGCCGCCGCTGCCGTCGGTGAATTTGCCGGTTTCCACCAGCTGTCCGCGCTCGCGGACGGCCGTCAGCCAGTCCTTGTGCGGGACGATGACGGAGTCGTCGAAGCGCGGGGTGCGCATGGCCATCACGAGATACTTGCGCACCCTGCGCTTCTCCTTCGAACTACTTCTCGTCGTCGGCGACGACGGTGGCACGGGTCGCGGCGGCGGCCGCCCGCACCTGCGGGGCCACCTGGACCACCTGCCCGAGCACACCATTGATGAACGACGGCGAATCGTCGGTGGAGAGCTCCTTGGCCAGCTCCACCGCCTCGTCGACCGCCACCACCGGCGGAACGTCGTTGCCGTGGAACAACTCCCACACCGCCACCCGCAGGATGGCGCGGTCCACGGCGGGCAGCCGTCCCAGCGTCCAGTCCTGCAGGTACGACTCGATGGTGCCGTCCACCCGGTCCAGATCGTCGGCGACGCCTTCGACCAGGACCCGGGTGTAGGGGTTCACCGGCGCCACCGACTCCTCATGCACCGCCAGCGAGACACGCTCGGACAGCAGATCCGCGGGATCGATATCGCGGGCCTCCGCCTCGAAGAGCAGATCCACCGCGCGCCGGCGCGCCTTGTGCCGTGCGCCGAGCTTCTTGAACGACTTCTTGTCCGATTGATCGGCCACGGAAGACATTATCCGTCGCGTCAGTTGTTGACGCGGCTGATGTAGCTGCCGTCCCGGGTGTCGATGCGCAGCTTGTCACCCTGGTTGATGAACAGCGGCACCTGCACCTCGGCGCCGGTCTCCACGGTGGCGGGCTTGGTGCCGGCCGAGGAGCGGTCGCCCTGCAGGCCCGGCTCGGTGTGGGTGACGATCACGTCGATGGCGACCGGGAGCTCGACGAACAGCGCCTCGCCCTCGTGCATGGCGATCTGCACGGCCATGTTCTCCAGCAGGAAGCCCGCGTTGCGGCCCAGCAGCTGCTCGCTCAGGTGGATCTGGTCGTAGGTGTCGCCGTCCATGAAGATGTAGTCCTGACCATCGTGGTACAGGTACGTCATGTCGCGACGGTCGACGGTCGCGGTCTCCACCTTGACGCCGGCGTTGAAGGTCTTGTCGACGACCTTGCCCGAGACCACGTTCTTCAGCTTGGTACGCACGAAGGCGGGACCCTTACCCGGCTTCACATGCTGGAACTCGACGATCTGCTGCAGCTGATTGTCGATCTTCAGCACGAGGCCGTTCTTGAAGTCACTGGTGTCCGCCACTGTCCTCGGATCTCCTACTAGTCGGTCGAACCGCGCGTCAGTCGACGACGGTCAGGTCTTTGCTGGTGCGGGTGAGCAGCTCCGGGCCCCCCTGGCGAACCACGAGTGTGTCCTCGATCCGGACACCACCGCGGCCGGGGAAGTACACACCTGGCTCGACGGTCACCGCCACGCCATCCAGCAGTGTACCCGTGCCGGTTTTGGCTATTCCGGGCGCTTCGTGAATCTGCAGGCCCACACCGTGCCCGAGGCCGTGCACGAACAGCTCACCGTGCCCGGCAGCCTCGATCACCGCGCGCGACGCCGCGTCCACCGCCTTGGTCGAGACGCCCGGGGTCAGGGCCTCGCGGCCGGCCTGCTGTGCCCGCTGGACCAGGTCGTAGACCTCGCGCTGCCAGTCCGTCGGCGCACCCAGCACGAAGGTGCGGGTCATGTCGGAGTGGTAACCGCCGACCACCGCGCCGAAGTCGAGCTTCACGAAATCACCGGTGGCCAGCACCGACCCGGTCGGGCGATGATGCGGGACAGCCGAATTCGCGCCTGCGGCCACGATGGTCTCGAAGGCGACCGCCTCCGCGCCGTGCTCGAACATGAGCCACTCCAGCTCCCGGGCCACCTCTCGCTCGGTGCGGCCGGGACGCAGGCCGCCGCGCTCGAGCAGGGTGGCCAGGGCCGCGTCGGCGGCGTCGCAGGCCGCGCGCAGCTGCTCGACCTCGAAGTCGTCCTTCACCATGCGCAGCTGCTCGACCAGGCCCGAGACCGCGACCAGGTCCAGACCGGTGCCCAGCGCGGACAGGCCGCGATGCTGTTCGACGGTGACCACGTGGCTCTCGAAACCGACCCGGCCGGTCTGCCACTCCCCCGCGATCTCCATGACGCGGCGGGCACTGGCCCGGTTGATCTCGGCGCGCAGATCGGGCACCTGCACGCCGACCTGGGTGAGGTAGCGGCCGTCGGTGCAGATGATGGTGCGGTCCTCGCTGGAATCCCAGGCGTACACCAGCAGCGCGGCGTTGGACCCGGTGAAACCGGTCAGGTACCGGATATTGATCAGGTCCGTGACCAGCAGGGCATCGACGCGGTTCTCCACCAGCAGATTGCGCAGGCTGGCCCTGCGCAGCGCGTAGTCGGGGCGCCGGACCGGATCGTGATCAGCAGACATGCGTCAAAGCTACCGCCGACACGCCGCAACACCGACACGCAACACGTGAACGACCTGGTAATGGAACCCAGGCTGTTCACATCGCAAGCGGTTCTCCACATTTCGCGCTCACGCCCCCCGCGCCGGCCGCCGCCGCGCGATCCTCGATCCATGTCTCCGTTGCCGGTCCTGCTGCTGACCCTGTGGTGCGTCGCCCTGAGCGTCTGCGATCTGCGCAGCCGGCGGCTACCGAACGTCCTCACCCTGCCCGGCGCCGCGCTCGTGCTCGGCTACGGATTCGCCACGGGCAGGCCGGCACTCGCGGTCTCCGGTGCCCTGCTGCTGGCCGTTCCCTACCTCTTGGTCCACCTCTGCTGCCCGCGCGCCCTCGGCGCGGGCGACGTCAAACTCGCCTTCGGTCTAGGGGCGGCGACAGCCCTCTGCGGCGCCCAGACCTGGTGCTGGGCGGCATTGGCCGCGCCGATGCTCACCGCCGCCGCCGGCCTGGGCGGCATGCTCGGGCATCGACTGCCGATCCCGGGCGCGGGCGGGCGGGCGGTCGTCGCCGGGACGCTCGCGCACGGGCCCGCGATGTGTGCCGCGAGCATGGTGGCGGTGGTGGCCGTGCGCTGACATCGGGCTATGCACGGGCCGTGTGTTCGAGCACCCCTGTTGTCATGGAAAGATGTCACTCGTGTTGCGCTGGATAACTGCCGGAGAATCCCATGGTCCTGCTCTCGTCACCATCCTCGAGGGGATGGTGGCCGGTGTCGAGGTGACCTCCGCCGAGATCGGCGCGCAGCTGGCCCGGCGACGGCTCGGTTACGGGCGCGGCGCGCGGATGAAGTTCGAGGCCGACGTGGTCACCATGGTCGGCGGCGTGCGCCACGGCCGCACCATGGGCGGCCCGGTCGCCATCGAGGTGGCGAACTCGGAGTGGCCGAAGTGGACCCAGGTCATGTCCGCCGATCCGGTGGACGAGACCGAGCTCGCGGACCTCGCCCGCAACGCCCCCCTCACCCGTCCCCGTCCGGGCCACGCCGACTACTCGGGCATGCTCAAGTACGGCTTCGACGACGCCCGCAATGTCCTGGAGCGGGCCAGCGCCCGCGAGACCGCGGCGCGGGTCGCGGCGGGCACCGTCGCCAAGAACTTCCTGCGCCAGGCGCTGGGCGTCGAGGTGATCTCGCACGTGGTGTCCATCGGCGCCGCCGCGAACACCACCGGCGTGGTCCCGACCGCCGCGGATCTGGACGCCATCGACGAGTCGCCGGTGCGCGCGTTCGACAAGGACGCCGAGGCGGCCATGATCGCCGAGATCGAGGCGGCCAAGAAGGACGGCGACACCCTGGGCGGTGTGGTCGAGGTCGTGATCGAGGGCCTGCCGGTGGGCCTGGGCTCGTTCACCTCCGGCGAGGCGCGCCTGGATTCGCGACTGGCGGCCGCGCTCATGGGCATCCAGGCCATCAAGGGCGTCGAGGTGGGCGACGGTTTCGAGACCGCCCGCCGCCGCGGCAGCCAGGCCCACGACGAGATGCGGCCGGGCCCCGACGGCGTGCTGCGCTCCACCAACCGCGCGGGCGGCCTGGAGGGCGGCATGACCAATGGCGAGGCGCTGCGCGTGCGCGCGGCCATGAAGCCGATCTCGACCGTGCCGCGGGCGCTGTCGACGGTCGACATGTCCTCCGGCGAGGAGGCCGTCGCCATCCACCAGCGCTCGGATGTGTGCGCGGTGCCCGCGGCCGGTGTGGTCGCGGAGGCGATGGTGGCGCTGGTCGTGGCGCAGGCCGTGCTGGACAAGTTCGGCGGCGACTCGCTGCCCGAGACCGTCGACAACATCCACGCCTACCTGAAGCGGATCAACGCCCGCCCGCACATCCCGGGCCACGCCGGGCAGTGACCGCTGACGACAGCGCGGTGTCCGGCGAGCACGAACCCACCGCGGCGGCCGGTGAAACCGACCGGCCCGCAATCAGTCTGGTGCTGGTCGGCCCGCCGGGCGCGGGCAAGTCCACCATCGGGCGCAAGCTGGCCCGGGAACTCGGCGTGGACCTCTACGACACCGACGCCGGGATCGAGGAGCGCGCCGGGCGCACGATTCCGGAGATCTTCGCCGAGGACGGCGAGCCGGAGTTCCGCCGTATGGAGGAGGAGGTCGTCCGCGACGCCGTCCTCGCCGGGCACGGCGTGGTCTCCCTCGGCGGCGGCTCGGTGCTCTCGGCCGCGACCCGCGCCCTGCTGCACGACCGTACCGTCGTCTACCTGGAAATCAGTGTGGGCGAAGGGCTGCGCCGCACCGGCGCCAGCACCAACCGCCCGCTGCTCAACGGCGACGACCCCGCCAAGAAGTACCGCGAGCTGATGAAGATCCGCCGCCCCCTCTACCGCGAGGTGGCGACCGTGCGGGTGCGCACCGACGGCCGCAGCCCCGGCCGCGTCGTCCGCATGATCCTGGCCAAGCTCGGGCTGGAACCGATTGCGCGCCCGGAGGATTCGGGCACCGAGACCGCCACCGTCGAACCCGGTGTCAGCTCCCGCTCACGCGCCCGCCGCAAACGCCGCCGCGGCGGCCGCGGCCGCGGCGAGAACAGGCCGGGCGACGGCACGAATACGACTGCCGCCGAAGCCGATTCGGCCCCGGCCACCGAGGCACGCAACGGCCAGGGCTCCGGGGCCTCGCCCGCCGATGCGGCCGGGGGCGCGAAACGCTCTCGGCGCAACCGGCGTTCGCGTCGGCGCGGCGGCCGCACCACCGCGGCCGCTCCACTCCCGCCGAATGCGGAGACCGCCGTCGGCGAGGCGGTCGCGCCGCCCGCCGCTGGGCCGGGGAACGCGTCCCCCGACCGGTCCGCCGCGCCCGCGGCGGCCGACGCTGTAGGTGGTGGAACCGGAGCCGTGGGTGCGCGTACCGGCGGACGCCGTCGCCGCGCCTCCCGCATCGCCGGTGCGCCCTCGAATTCCGCTGCCGGTGGCCAGAATTCGCCCCGCACCGCCGCGCCGGCCGGAGCGGCCGACACGACCGCCCCGAACACACCCGCCGCACCGTCGGACGCGGCCCGCGTACCCGGCGCCGTCGCCGAGCCCGGCAGCGGACGCTCGCGTCGGGCCCGGGCCCGACGAGCCCGGGCCCGCGCCCGCGAGCAGGAGCACACGCCGGCCGACGGCCCGGTTCCCGGTGCCACTTCCCCTGCGGTGGAGGGAGGTTCGTGATCCTGAGCGCACCATCGCGCGCCCCGGGCGCGCGCCGCCGATCCGATCGACAACTTCCCCGCACCACGGGGTCACGCTATTGCCCGCCGCTGGGCGGGACCATTCACGGAGGAGTCCTATGAGCGAGCCGACTCGCATCGAGGTCCGCACGGCCGACCCGTACCCGGTGATCATCGGCCGGGGGCTGCTGGGCGACCTGGTCGACCAGGTGACCGGCCGGTCCGGCGTGCGGACCGTGGCGATCTTCTACCAGCCGCCACTGGCCGAGACCGCGGAGGTGTTGCGGAAGGCCCTCGCCGACAAGGGCATCGACGCGCACCGGGTGGAGATCCCCGACGCCGAGGCCGGTAAGGACCTGCAGGTCGCGGGCTTCTGCTGGGAGGTGCTCGGCCGTATCGGGCTGACCCGCAAGGACGTGATCGTGAGCCTGGGCGGCGGCGCGGCCACCGACCTGGCCGGTTTCGTGGCCGCCACCTGGATGCGCGGCGTGGACATCGTGCACGTGCCGACCACGCTGCTGGCCATGGTGGACGCCGCGGTGGGCGGCAAGACCGGCATCAATACCGAGGCGGGCAAGAACCTGGTCGGCAGTTTCCACGAGCCGGCCGCGGTCATGGTGGACCTGGCCACGCTGGAGACGGTGCCGCGCAACGAGATCGTCGCGGGCATGGCCGAGATCATCAAGGCCGGTTTCATCGCCGACCCGGTGATCCTGGAGCTGGTGGAACGCGACCCGCAGGCCGCCCTGGACCCGACCGGCGACGTGCTGCCCGAGCTCATCCGCCGCGCCATCCAGGTCAAGGCCGATGTGGTGGCCGCCGACCTCAAGGAATCGAATCTGCGCGAGATTCTCAACTACGGCCACACCCTCGGCCACGCCATCGAGCGCCGGGAGCGGTACCGCTGGCGGCACGGCGCGGCCGTCTCGGTGGGCCTGGTCTTCGCGGCCGAATTGGGCCGCCTGGCAGGCCGTCTCGACGACGCCACCGCCGAGCGGCACCGCACCATCCTGAACAGCATCGGCCTGCCCACCACCTACGACGCCGATGCGCTGCCGCAGCTGATGGACGCCATGCAGACCGACAAGAAGACCCGTTCGGGCGTGCTGCGTTTCGTGGTGCTCGACGGCCTGGCCAAGCCGGGTCGGCTGGAGGGCCCCGATCCGAGCCTGCTGGCCGCGGCCTACTCGGCCATCGCCCGCGAGGACGGCCCGACCGGCGGCGCGATTCTGCTGTAGGGCACAGCGGCTTTCATCTCAGCGCCCGTCGCCGGACTCCGGCGGCGGGCGCTGCCGTCGGCGCCCCCGGACACGAAAAACCCCGCGCCACCGAGATTGATGGTGCGGGGTCGAGCGCGGACGGGAGCCTCAGACGCCGGCGGGTTGCGGGTTGGGTGCGGTGCCGGCGGGGGTGCCGGACTGCTTCTTGCCGCTCCGGCCGGCCAGCCAGCGGCCGAGGGCGACGCCGAGCACGCCCGGGATGAAGATCAGCAGCACGATGAAGGACGCGGCCGAGGTGATGTTGAAGGCCAGACCCTGATCACCCAGGTCGAAGCCCGGAACGAAGTCGAGGATCCAGGCGGCCAGGCCGGAGCCCAGGCCACCGGCGAGCGCGGCCTTGAGCCAGCGCATGGTCAGATCGGTGCCGCGCTCGGGATCGGCATTGGCGCGCCGATCGGCGCGGCCGTCCAGTACGCCCCACGCGACCACCGAGCCGACCAGCACGATCAGGCACAGGATCCGCATCCAGGCGCCCGTGGTCGGCCAATACCTCATGCCGAAACCGAGCAGGGCCTCCAGCACAACGGTCAGCGCCCCCAAGCCCACGGCGCGCAACACCCACGCATTCATGACGATCACCTTAACCTGCGCGGCCGCCCGGCCGAACCGAATGAATTGAAACTTGTTCCAGAACCATAGCCGGAGCGGGGCCGCGGGACACACCCGGGCCCGGCACGCTGCTACAAAGACAGCGTGAGCATCGAAGCCGTCGCCCTGCTTCAGGATCCGATCCGCAAGCGGCTCTACGACCATGTCGCGGCCGCCGACCACGACGTGAGCCGGGACGAAGCGGCCGCGGCCGTCGAGATCAAACGGCCGCTGGCCGCCTTCCATCTCGACAAGCTCACCGAGGCGGGACTGCTGGACGCGGTGTTCCGCCGCCCGGAAGGCCGCACCGGACCCGGTTCGGGCCGGCCCGCCAAGTTCTATCGCCGCGCCGACGCGGAGTTCGCGATCACGCTGCCGGCCCGCGACTATCGCACGGTCGCAACGATTCTCGCCGAGGTGGTCGAGCACGAGGGCTTCGAGGACGCCATCGCGAAGGCCGCCGCCGCGCACGGGCCCGCCCTCGCGGGCCGCGACCTGTTCGCGGCCCTGCAAGAGCGCGGCTACGAGCCCTATCTCGACGGCGACGCGATCCGCCTGCGCAACTGTCCTTTTCACCGCCTCGCCGTGGACTTCCCGCCGCTGGTCTGCGGCATGAATCTGGCGCTGCTGGCGGGTCCGGCGGCCGAGGCCGGCTGGACCGCGCGGATGGATCCGGCGCCGGGCAGATGCTGCGTAAGGTTTTCTAAAATCAATGGAGACTAGTTATAGTCGAGAAATGCACCTCGCACAGCTGAACATCGGGCGCATGGTCGCCCCCGAAGGCGATCCCCGGGTCGCCGAATTCTTCTCGGCCCTCGACGAGATCAATGCCGTCGCCGAATCCTCCCCCGGCTTCGTCTGGCGCATGGTGGACAGCGAATCCAACAACGCCACTTCCCTGCGCCCGTACCACGGCGAGCCGGACATGCTGGTGAACATGAGCGTGTGGGAATCGCGGGAAGCGTTGTTCGACTACGTCTATCGCAGCGGCCACATGGACTACGTGCGCCGTCGCCGGGAATGGTTCACCCCGCTGCGCGAGGTCTTCACGGTGCTGTGGTGGGTGCCGGAGGGCATGCTGCCCACGCTCACCGACGCCATGGCGCGACTGGACCACCTGCGTGAGAACGGGCCCACGCCTTACGCTTTCACCTTCCGGCAGGCCTTCGAACCGGAAACGGCCGCGGAAATATCCGCGGCCGTCCTCGATTAGCCGGTCACATCCGTGATCAGTCCCGCAGTGCCGCAGCCATTTCGGCGCGCGGGGCGGGCTTGCCGGTGAACTGCTCGACCTGCCCGTAGGCCTGGTTGAGCAGCATCTCCAGGCCGCTGACCACGGTATTGCCCGCGCGGGCAACCGCTTCCGCGAGCGGCGTGGGCCACGGGTTGTAGATGGCGTCGAGCACCACCGGGGCCGCCGCCACCGAATCCGCCACGGCCGCGGCCGCCGCGGCGGGCACGGTGCTGACGACGGCGTCCACGTCGGAACAGACGAACAGCAGGCCCTCGGGGTCGAAATCGAGCACCTCGGCCGACATGCCCAGCTGCTCGGCCAGTTCCAGGGTCCCGGCGGCGCGGCCGCGATCGCGGGCCACGATGGTGACGGTGTGCGCGCCCAGGTCGGACAGCGCCAGCAGGGCCGGGCGGGCGGTGCCGCCCGCGCCCAGCACGACGGCGCGGGAGATCTCCTGCACGCCGGCGCCTTCCAGCGCGCCGCGCACACCGTCCACGTCGGTGCAGTCCGCACGCCAGCCGGAATCGGTGCGCACCAGGGTGTTCGCCGAGCCGACCAGGACCGCGCGCTCGGTGCGCTCGTCGGCGTAGCCGAGCGCGGCGACCTTGCCCGGCATGGTCACCGACAGCCCGACCCATTCCGGTCCGAGCCCGTCCACCAGGCCGGGCAGCTGCTCGGCGGTGCACTCGATGCGCTCGTAGCTCCAGTCCAGGCCCAGTGCCCGGTAGGCCGCCAGATGCAGTTGCGGCGACCGGGAATGCGAGATCGGGCTGCCGAGCACGGCGGCCCTCCGGCTAGCGTCCACTGTCGAGAATTCCACTCTGCCTGGCCTTTTCGATATTGCGCAGGTGCTCCTTGTAGTCGTCGGTGAACAACGTGGTGCCCTGCTTGTCGACGGTCACGAAGTACAGCCACGGGCCGGGCGCCGGATTCTCCATGGCGCGCATGGCATCCAGCGACGGCGCGGAGATCGGCGTGGCGGGCAGACCGGCCATGGCGTAGGTGTTCCACGGGGTCTTGTGCGCACGGTCGGAGTCGGTGGTGGCGACCTCGGTCTTGTCGAGGGTGTAGTTGACGGTGGAGTCGAACTGCAGCGGCTGCTGGGCGGCGAGCCGGTTCACGATGACCCGTGCCACCTTCGACATGTCCTGCGGCAGCGCCTCCCGCTCCACCAGCGACGCCGCGATCAGCGTGTCGTAGGGGCTCAGGCCGTTGGCCGCGCCGGACTGCGCCACCCCGGTGGCGTCGTAGCTCGCCGCGCTCGCCGTCACCAGCTGCTTGAGGATGTCCAGCGCGTTGGCGCTGGGGTCGAAATCCCAGGTGCCACCGGCGATCAGGCCCTCGAGCTGGCGGGAACGGTCCGGCACCGACCGCACCCGGTCCAGCGCCCACGCCGGCACGCCCAGCGTGGCCGGATCGGCGGTGGTCCCGGCCTGGTCGAGCTGCTCGTAGGTGACGCACTTGGCGGCGGTGCCGGTGCCGACACAGCTGGCCTCGGCGATCTTGCGGTAGATGCCGTCCTTGCGCGCACCGGTGGTGACGTCGCTGGAGTCGTGCAGCTGGCGGCCCTCGGAGATGACCACATTGCCGACCCGGGCGTCCTTGCTGAACAGCGCGGTCACCGCTTCGGAGCCCTTGCTGTGGCCCGGAATGGCGTAGTAGCCGGGCTGGATGGAGTTCATGTTCGTATTGCGCACGGCCGCTTCGTAGAACGCGCCACTGCTGGCCACCACGCCCTTGTCGGCCATGGTCTGCGCGATCTGTGTGGCGGTGTCACCCGGCTTGATCTGGATGACGACCAGCGGGCCCTGCGGGCCCGAGAAGTCGGGGGGCGGGCTCAGCTTGCCGACGAACTTCCAGCCCGCGAATCCGACTGCGCCGACGAACAATACGGCGAACACGCCCGCGATGACGAACAGGTTGCGACGGCGCCGCTTGCGCTCGGCCGCTTTCCGCGACGCCATCCGGGATCGCTTGGGGCGCTGGCTGCCCCGCGATCCCGCGCGCGACTGCGATCGGGTGGCCCGGCGGCCCGGCTCGGCGCGCTGACCCCGGTCGCCGCGGCGGCCGCGCTCGGTGCGCTGGGGCGCGCTGCGGCGCGGGGGTTCCGGCTCGTGCGCGAGCTCCTCGTCGTAGTCCTCGCCCGCGTAGTGCTCGTCGTCGTAACGCTCATCCTCGTAGCGGGGAATGACGGTGGTGTCGTCTTCGTAATCGTCCGCCTCGGACCAATCCAGATCGTCGCGGCGGTAACGCCGTTCGGCGTTCTGGCGGTAGCGTTCCTCGGCCCGCGTCCAGCGGTCGGTCATGCGTCATCACCGCGCGGCTTCAAAAGGGCACTCCGTTCGTCCAACCATCCTTGCAGGATCGACACGGCGGCGGCCTGATCGATGACCTGCCGCTGCCCGCGTGCGCGAACTCCACTGTCTCGCAACGCACGTGCAGCAGACACCGTAGTCAAACGTTCGTCGGAAAGTCGCACCGGCACCGGCGCGATCAAGGTCCGCAAACGCCCCGCGAAGGTGGCCGCCAGCTTAGCCGACGCGCCGCTCTCCCCGCGCAATGTGCGCGGCAGGCCGACGATCACCTCGACGGCCTCGTACTCCCGCACAATGTCGGCAATTCTGGATAGATCGGAGGCGAGGGTGCCGGGCGCGACCTTCTTCGCGCGCGGCACCGTCTCGACCGGGGTGGCCAGCAACCCGTCCGGATCGCTGGAGGCGACACCGATGCGCACCGACCCCACGTCGATGCCGATGCGCCGGCCGCGGCCCGGGTCCCGTTCCGGGGAGGGCCGCTCCGACGCGAAGCCCCGCCCGCCGGCCGAGACCCCGGAGGCCTCGGTCGGCGTGCGAGCAAATCCGGAGGAATGTCCCGAATCCGGCCGCGCCGGGTCTGCTTCGGGTACGGGCCGGGTCCCGTCTGCGGGACCCGGCGTGTCAGATGTGTCCGCGTCGCCCATTTATCCGGCGAGCTCGGCGACCCGCGCACGTAGGGCGGCCAGACCCGCCTCGATGCCCGACGGGTCCGAACCCGCGCCCTGGGCCATCTCGGGCTTGCCGCCACCCCGGCCGGAAATGGCCGGACCGAAGGCGGACACCAGATCCCCGGCCTTGACGCCGAGATCCTGCGCGGCCTTGGTGACCGCGGCGACGAACGGCACCTTGCCGTCGGCATGGCCGAGCAGCACCACGATGGCGGGCTCGGAACCGAAGCGGCCCTTGATGTCCTGCACCAGGGTGCGCAGATCGCCCGCGCCCACGCCCTCGGGCGCGGCGGCGGCGACCAGCAACACCTTGCCGACCCGCTGGGCCTGCTCGACGAAGGTGCCCGCGCTCGACAGCACGGCCGCCATCTTGGTGCGCTCCAGCTCCTTCTCGGCGGTCTTGAGCCGCTCGACCAGCTGCTCGACGCGCCCCGGCACATCCTCGGAGGGCACCTTCAGCGACGAGGCGACACCGGCCAGCAGCGCCCGCTCCTTGGCCAGGTACTTGTAGGAGTCCAGGCCCACGAAGGCTTCCACGCGGCGGATGCCGGAACCGACCGACGACTCGCCGAGCACGGTGATCGGGCCGATCTGCGAGGAGTGCTGCACGTGGGTGCCACCGCAGAGCTCCATGGAGAACGGTCCGCCGATCTCCACGACCCGCACCTCGTCGCCGTAGTTCTCGCCGAACAGGGCCATGGCGCCCATCTTCTTGGCGGAGGTCAGGTCGGTGACGAAGGTGTTGACCTGGAAGTCGTCGGCCACCGCGTCATTGGAGACGGCCTCGATATCGGCCTTCTGCTGCTCGGACAGCGCGCCCTGCCAGTTGAAGTCGAAGCGCAGGTAGCCCGGCTTGTTGAGCGAGCCGGCCTGAACCGCGTTGGGGCCCAACACCTGTCGCAGCGCGGCATGCACCATGTGGGTGCCCGAGTGGCCCTGGGTGGCGCCCCGCCGCCAGGCCGGATCGACCTGGGCCAGCACGGTGTCGCCCTCGGTGAGCTGGCCGGCCTCGACGGTGGACTTGTGCACCCACACCTTCTTGGCGATCTTCTGCACGTCGTTGACCTTCACCTTGAGGCCGTGCGACGAGACCAGCGACCCGCGGTCGGCGATCTGGCCACCGGACTCGGCATAGAGCGGGCTGCGGTCCAGGATCACCTCGACGTCCTGCCCGGCCTCGGCGACCGGCACCCGGACGCCGTCCTTGATCAGGGCCAGCACCGTCGCCTCGGTGGACAGTTCGTCGAAGCCGGTGAACTCGGTCGCGCCGCGGTCCACGAACTCCTTGTAGACGGTGAGGTCGGCGTGCGCGTGCTTGCGCGAGAGCGCGTCCTCCTTGGCCCGCTTGCGCTGCTCGGCCATGAGCGCGCGGAAGCCCTCCTCGTCGACCTGCAGGCCGGCCTCGGAAGCCATCTCGAGGGTCAGGTCGATCGGGAAACCGTAGGTGTCGTGCAGCGTGAACGCGTCGGTGCCGCTGATCTTCTTGCTGCCCTGGGCCTTCACCTCGTCGACAGTCTCGTCGAACAGCTTGGTGCCGGTGCTCAGCGTCTTCAGGAACGCGGCCTCCTCACCGACGGCGACCGTTTCGATGCGCTTGAAGTCGGTGGTGAGTTCCGGATAGGACGGCGACATCAGGTCGGCGACGACCTTGATGAACGCACCCATCACCGGCTGCTCCGCGCCCAGCAGGCGGGCCGAGCGCACGATGCGGCGCAGCAGGCGGCGCAGCACGTAGCCACGGCCGTCGTTGCCGGGGTTCACACCGTCGCCGATCAGCATGGCCGCGGTGCGGGCGTGGTCGGCGATGACCCGGAAGCGCACGTCGTCGGCGTGCTCGACACCGTAGGAGCGGCCGGTCAGCTCCTCGGCCTTGTTGATGATCGGGCGCAGCAGATCGGTCTCGTAGACATTGTCGACACCCTGCAGCAGGAACGCGACACGCTCGATGCCCATGCCGGTGTCGATGTTCTTCTTGGGCAGCGGGCCCAGGATCTCGAAGTCGTCCTTGCCGCGCCCGGCGCCGCGCTCGTTCTGCATGAACACGAGGTTCCAGATTTCGAGGTAGCGGTCCTCGTCGGCCTCGGGGCCGCCCTCGATGCCATATGCGGGGCCGCGGTCGAAGTAGATCTCCGAGCACGGGCCGCACGGTCCGGGGATGCCCATGGACCAGTAGTTGTCGGCCATGCCGCGTCGCTGGATGCGCTCGTCCGGCACGCCGAGCTCACGCCAGATCTGCTCGGCCTCGTCGTCGTCGAGATACACGGTGACCCAGAGCTTTTCCGGATCGAAGCCGTAGCCGCCGTCCTCGACCGGGTTGGTGAGCAGCGACCAGGCCAGCTCCATGGCCCCGCGCTTGAAGTAGTCGCCGAAGGAGAAGTTGCCCGCCATCTGGAAGAAGGTGTTGTGGCGGGTGGTGACGCCGACGTTCTCGATATCGCCGGTACGGACACACTTCTGCACGCTGGTCGCGGTATCGAAGGGCGGGGTCTGCTGACCGAGGAAATACGGCACGAACTGGACCATGCCTGCGTTGACGAACAGCAGGTTGGGGTCGGCCAGGATCAGCGAGGCACTCGGTACCTCGGTATGTCCGGCCTTTACGAAATGCTCCAGGAAGCGCCGTCGAATCTCGTGGGTCTGCACAACCATCCAGCCTACCGGTCCGGGTCCAGGGAGTTTCCACCCACCACCGGGCGATAGCTACCATCGCCGGGGTGACTGTGATCCCGGACCCATCCCAGCGCTTCCCCCTCCCCCACGCGCGCCGCACCGTCTTCCTGAAACCGCACGTCACCTCGCCGAACATCGAGGTCGGCGACTTCAGCTACTTCGACGATCCGGACGCGGCGACCACCTTCGAGACCAACAATGTGCTCTACGCCTTCGGCCCCGAGAAACTGATCATCGGCAAATACTGCGCCATCGCGAGCAACACCCGCTTCATCATGGCCGGCGCCAACCATGCCACCTCGGGCGTGTCGACCTTCCCGTTCACCATCTTCGGCGGCACCTGGGCCGAGGAGACGATGGACATCATCACCGCGATTCCGTCCAGGGGCGACACCGTGGTCGGCAACGACGTGTGGATCGGCTACAACTCGCTGATCATGCCGGGCGTGCACATCGGCGACGGCGCGATCATCGCCACCGGCGCCGTCGTGACCTCCGACGTGCCGCCGTACACGATCGTCGGCGGCAACCCGGCGCAGGTGGTCAAGCAGCGTTTCCCGGACCAGGACGTGGCGCGCCTGCTGCGCGCCGCCTGGTGGAACTGGCCGCTCGAACTGGTCACCGAGCACGTGCGCGTGATCATGGCCGGCACCCCCGCCGACATCGAACGCATCGCCATCCACGAGGGACTGCTGGCGGACTGACCAGCGCCGCAAGCGCATTCGCGGCGCGCCGAGCGACTGTTTCCGGCAGTCGCTGCAATTCGGCGCGTGACGCATCCGCGCACTCGGCGCTATCTGCCCCGGACGATGCGGCGCAGCTTGGTGACGCGAGGACCGACTTCACGTTCGTAGCCGTGATCGGTCGGCTGGTAGTAGTCGACGCCGACCAGCTCGTCCGGTGGATATTGCTGGGAGAGAACGCCGTCCGGGTGGTCGTGCGGGTATTTGTAGCCCTGGGCATTGCCGAGGGCGGCGGCGCCGGCGTAGTGACCGTCGCGCAGGTGGGCGGGCACCGCGCCCGCCTTGCCCGCGCGCACATCGGCCATGGCGGCCGCGAGGCTCTTGACCACCCCGCCCGATTTCGGGGCCGTGGCGATGTGAATCGTGGCCTGGGTCAACGCCAATTGGGCCTCCGGCATCCCGACCAGCTGGACGACCTGGGCGGCCGCGACCGCGGTCTGCAGGGCGGTCGGGTCGGCCATGCCGACCTCCTCGCTGGCCTGGATCATCAAGCGGCGGGCGATGAATCGCGGATCCTCGCCCGCGCTGATCATGCGGGCCAGGTAGTGCAGCGCGGCATCGACATCGGAGCCGCGCAGGGATTTGATGAAGGCGCTGATGACGTCGTAGTGCTGGTCACCGGCGCGGTCGTAGCGCACCGCCGCCTTGTCGACGCTGGCCTCGACCAACTCCACATCGACGGTGCCGTCCAGGGAGGATTCGGCCGACGCCTCCAATGCGGTCAGCGAACGCCGCGCGTCACCGCCCGCGATCCGCACGATGTGGTCGAGCGCCGTGTCCGTGACCGTGTACTCTCCCGCCAGCCCGCGCGGGTCGGCGATGGCCCGGGTGAGCACCGTGCGAATGTCGGCCTCCGACAGGGACTGCAGCTGCAGCACCAGCGAGCGGGACAGCAGCGGCGACACCACCGAGAACGACGGATTCTCCGTGGTCGCCGCGACCAGCAGCACGATCCGGTTCTCCACCGCCGCCAGCAGCGCGTCCTGCTGGGTCTTCGAAAACCGGTGCACCTCATCGATGAACAGCACGGTCTGTTCACCCACGGTGAGGCGGCGGCGGGCCAGATCGATGACCGCCCGCACCTCCTTGACGCCCGCCGACAGCGCCGACAGCGCTTCGAACCGCCGTCCGGTGGCCTGCGACAGCAGCGAGGCGAGGGTGGTCTTGCCGGTCCCGGGCGGTCCGTACAGCAGCACCGAAGCCGCTCCGGACCCTTCGATCAACCGCCGCAGCGGCGACCCGGGCCCGAGCAGATGCTGCTGCCCGACCACCTCGCCGAGGGTGCGCGGTCGCATCCGCACGGCCAGCGGCGCGAATCGGTCGTCGCCGCTGGGAATGCGCGCGGCTCCCGCCTCGAAGTCGTCGACTACGGCCTGCGTGCCCGGCGCATCGAACAGCCCATCACTCACGCCCCGACCCTACCGACCGGCTCCGACACACTCGCCGACCGCGACGCCATCCCCGGACAGCGCGCGGAGGATCACTCCTCCCAGTGCTCTTCCAGCGTGGCCGAGACGTGTTCGGCGAAGTCGCCGAGGGTGTCGTCGCCGGTGCAGCGGGCGTCCTCGGCGAGGGCGGCCCAGCGGTTGATGAGGGCCGCCGAACGCGGGATGGACAGGCCGTGCTCGCGGGCGGCGGCAATGCGGGCGTGGTCGGCGGGCAGGAACCAGTAGGTGGACAGCCACACCCAGATGAGCCGCGCCTCGAGGATGCGTTCGGCGAGCACCTCGTCGTCGGCGAGGGCCGGCCACACCGCCACCACCTCGGAGCGCCACGCCTCCACCATCTGGCGGGCGCGTTCGCGCGACAGCTCGAAATCGCACAGGCAGCCCGGGAAGGAGACCAGAGCATAGGCGATGTCGAGGGTGGCGTCACGGAAGCCGCCCCACTCGTAGTCCAGGAACCGCGCGCCCTCGTCATTGAGGATGACATTGTCGGGGCACAGGTCCGAGGGGCTGAAGGCGCGGTAGCGCCCGGCGGAGAAGAGCCGGTTGCCGCGCACGATGCGCTCGGCGATCTCGCCCGGCACCTCGATGCCCAGCTCGCGCTGCAACATGATCGGCACCTCGGCGACCGCGGATTCGGCTTGCTGCGCAATGCCGTCCACGCGGTGCACCACATCGACGCGCCGCAGCAGCGCCACGAAGTCCGCCTCGCGGCCCACGGTCGCGGCGTGCATGCGGCCCAGTGCCTGAGCGAATGCCATGAGCGCATTGCGCCCGCTCGGTTCCACGCCGGACTGCAGGACCGCGGTCAGGGAGGTGTTCTCGCCGAGATCGCTGAGTATGAGCAGGCGGTCCGGCAGGCTGTAGCCGAGCAGGTAGGCACCGGGCCGGTGGTCACGGCCGAGGGCGGTGGTGAATTGGTAGGAGACCGCCTCACGCAGGAATGCGGAGTCGATGCTGGCGACACCGGGAGCCATGCCGCCGGTGCGCCGCTGCGTCGCCGTGCCCGCTACCTGCTTCACAATCAGTGTGCGAGGTAGCGAAAAGGCGTTCTCTGCAACGCGGACACGGAGTACCGTCGTCCTACCACTGCCGCTGAGTTCCAGCGGATCGCTCAGCTTTACCGGAGCACCCATTCGCTTCGTGAGCAACTGTTGTGCCGCGGACACGACTTCGGCGGCGCGTTCGGCCAATAGTGCGGTCATCGGAACCCAAGTTACTCCCGTCAGGTCACTTTCAGCGAGCGGTTGCGCAACCTTTCGCGCGTCGGACGGCGTGTCTCTGTGCTGGGTTTGCCCACGCGGCGCTGGTTGCTTGACACAACCAGGACCGTCTAGTTGTCTCATGGTCACTTGCTGTGCGCCACACCGTAAACCGGGAAATGTGAAAGGCTTGCGACCATGACTGGCACGCCGCCCTCAGCACCGTACGAGCCCTCCGGCGACCGTCCCGTCGCAGGGGGCGGCGAGCAGTATCCGTCCCACGCCGGGCAGCACCAAAACCCCGAGCCCGCACCGGTTTCCGGCGCGCCCGAGCCGGGCCACGTGCCCGGCCGCCACCAGCTGCCCGGCCTCGCCGGGTACCCGCAATTCGACGGCCCCGGCGCCGCACAGTACGGCAGCGAGCCCGTGGAACCCCCGCCGGCCTTCACCCCGCAGCCGGGCGCGCCGCAGCCGCCGGCCGGCTACGGCCCGGGCACGCCACAGCAGTTGCCACCGGCCGGCATGCCGCCCGGCGCGAATCCGCCTCCACCGGGCGGATTCCCGCCGGGTGCGATGCCGCCGCCCGCCGGTGCCCCGCCCGCCGAGCCGGCGCCGAAACAGGGCTATACACCCCCGCGCGAGACCCTCGACGTCGGCGCGGCCCTCACCTACGGGTGGGATCGGTTCCGGCTCAATCCCATTCCCTGGGTGGGCATGGTGCTGATCGGCATGATCGCCTGGCTGGTGGTCACCTTGCTGGTGAATATGGTTGACGTGCAGTCGCTGTCGGCCGTCGTCCTGCTGTTCGCGGTGGCGTCGCTGGTGGTGTGGTTGCTGCAGGCCGCCATGATCCGCGGCGCACTGTACGAAACCGACGGGACGCCACCGGATTTCCCGGCCTTCTTCGGCTTCGTGAATGCCGGGAATGTGCTGATCACCGCGCTCATCGTGTTCGCGCTGTGCCTCGTGGCCTCGATCGCGTGCGTGTTCCCGGCGATCATCGTGGGCGTGCTGTGCATGTTCGCGCTGCACTTCGTGATCGACCAGGACCAGAACCCGATCGCCGCAATCCAATCCAGCGTGCGGCTGGTGATCGCCAATGCCCTGCAGGTGACCCTGCTGGCGCTGGGCGTGCTGATCATGACCGTGATCGGCACGCTGCTGTGCGGATTGGGCCTGCTGGTGGCCGGACCGGTCACCGCCATCGCCACCACCTACGCCTACCGCTCGCTCACCAACGGGCTGGTGGTCTGAGCTCGATCCGCCCGCACGCGCGAGCCGCTGTCGACGACGGAGCCCGCCGGTATCGCTGATACCGGCGGGCTCTCGACGATCCGGGCGCGCCCTTACTTGGCGTCGTCCTTGACCGGGTTGCCGTTCGCGTCGAGCTTGGCGTTGAGGCCGGCCTCCTGCCGCTGCTGCAGGGTGATCGGGGTGGGCGCGTCGGTGAGCGGGTCGACGCCGCCACCCGACTTCGGGAAGGCGATGACCTCGCGGATCGAGTCCACGCCGGCCAGCAGCGCGGTGATGCGGTCCCAGCCGAAGGCGATGCCGCCCATGGGCGGCGCGCCGTAGGAGAAGGCGTCGAGCAGGAAGCCGAACTTCTCCTGGGCCTCCTCCTCGCCGATGCCCATCACCTGGAACACCCGCTCCTGCACGTCCCGGCGGTGGATACGGATGGAGCCGCCGCCGATCTCGTTGCCGTTGCAGACAATGTCGTAGGCGTAGGCCAGCGCCGAGCCCGGATCGGTGTCGAAGGTGTCCAGGTGCTCGGGCTTGGGCGAGGTGAAGGCGTGGTGCACGGCCGTCCAGGCCGAATAGCCCAGGGCCACATCGCCACTCGCGGTGGCGTCGGCGGTGGGCTCGAACATCGGGGCGTCCACGATCCACACGAAGGCCCAGGCGTTCTCGTCGATGAGGCCGCACTTGCGGGCGATCTCGCCGCGGGCCGCGCCCAGCAGCGCGCGGCTGGACTTCATGTCGCCGGCCGCGAAGAACACACAGTCGCCGGGCTCGGCGCCGACCTGCTTGGCCAGACCCTCGCGCTCGGCGTCGGTGAGGTTCTTGGCGACCGGGCCGCCGAGGGTGCCGTCCTCGTTGAAGGTGATGTAGGCCAGGCCCTTGGCGCCGCGCTGCTTGGCCCACTCCTGCCAGGCGTCGAACTGGCGGCGGGGCTGCGACGCGCCGCCCGGCATGACGACCGCGCCGACGTAGGGAGCCTGGAACACGCGGAACTGCGTCTCCTCGAAGTACTCCATCATCTCGGTGATCTCGACCTCGAAGCGCAGGTCCGGCTTGTCCGAGCCGTAGCGGCGCATGGCCTCGGCGTAGGTCATGTGCGGGATCGGGGTCGGGATCTCGTAGCCGACCAGCTGCCACAGCGCGGCCAGGACGTCCTCGGCCAGCAGGATGACATCCTCCTGCTCGACGAAGCTCATCTCGATGTCGAGCTGGGTGAACTCGGGCTGGCGGTCGGCGCGGAAGTCCTCGTCGCGGTAGCAGCGCGCGATCTGGTAGTAGCGCTCGATGCCGCCGACCATGAGCAGCTGCTTGAACAGCTGCGGCGACTGCGGCAGGGCGTAGAACTTGCCGGGCTGCAGGCGGGCCGGAACCAGGAAGTCGCGCGCGCCCTCGGGAGTGGAGCGGGTCATGGTCGGGGTCTCGACCTCGACGAACGCGTGCTTGGCCAGCACGGCGCGGGCGGCGGCGTTCACCTTGGACCGCAGGCGGATCGTGTGCGCCGGGCCTTCGCGGCGCAGGTCCAGATAGCGGTACTTGAGGCGGGCTTCTTCGCCCGGCTCGTCGTCGAGCTGGAACGGCAGCGGCGCGGCCTCGTTCAGCACCTCGAGCTCGGTCACATTGACCTCGATGGCGCCGGTCGGCAGGTTCGGGTTCTCGCTACCGGCCGGGCGGTTCTCGACCACGCCGACGACCTTCACCACGAACTCGTTGCGCAGCTTGTGGGCGGCCGCCGCGGGTTCGCCTTCACGGAAGACGGCCTGGGCAACACCCGACGCATCGCGCAGATCGATGAAGATCACGCCACCGTGGTCTCGCCGCCGGGCCACCCAGCCGGTGAGGGTGACGGTCTGACCGGCGTGCTCGCTTCGCAGCGAACCAGCCAAGTGGGTGCGCAGCACGGGATTCCTTTCGACGGGCTCGAAGCACCGGTGAGGTGTGACCAGGTGCAGACCCATCGTAGAGAGACACGTTCAGCGAGTGGAAACCGATATCGACTCGCCCGTGTCACAGTGATAGCCATGACCTTCAACGAGGGCCTGCAAATCGACCCGAACCGGGCGAGTGGTGGCGGTGGCGGACCGGGTATGGGCGGCGGATTGGCTCTCGGCGGCGGTGCGCTGGGCATCATCGCGGTGATCGCGGCACTGATCTTCGGCGGCGACCCGGGCAGCATTCTCGGCCAGTTCACGGGCGCGGACAGCAATGCCAAGTCGGGCACCGCGACCCTGCCCACGCACTGCAAGACCGGCGCCGACGCCAACAAGTACGTCGACTGCCGCGTCATCCTCACCGCCCAGAGCCTCGACGCGATCTGGGGCACCGAACTGCCCAAGCAGACCAACCGCAAGTACGTGGTCCCGAAGCTCAACCTCTTCTCCGGCGCGGTCAGCACCGGCTGCGGGCGCGCCTCCTCGGCGGTCGGCCCGTTCTACTGCCCCGCCGATCAGACCGCCTACTTCGACACCAGCTTCTTCCAGGAACTGGTCGACCGCTTCGGCTCCAGCGGCGGCCCGCTCGCCCAGGAGTACGTGGTCGCCCACGAGTTCGGCCACCACATCCAGAACCTGCTCGGCGACATCAACCGCGCCCAGCGCGACCCCCAGGGCGCCACCTCCGGCGCGGTCCGCACCGAACTCCAGGCCGACTGCTACGCCGGGGTCTGGGCCAACTACGCCGACAAGCTCCCCGCGCCCGGCTCCAACACCCCATTCCTGAAGCCGTTGACCGACAACGACATCCGCGACGCGCTCTCCGCCGCGTCCGCCGTCGGCGACGACCGCATCCAGAAGGCCGCCACCGGCCGCGTCAACCCGGAAGCCTGGACCCACGGCTCGTCGGAGGAACGCCAGAAGTGGTTCCTGACCGGCTACAAGACCGGCCAGGTCAAGGCCTGCGACACCTACTCGGCCCAGGACCTGAACAACCCGCCCGCTCTCCGCTGACCCGGCCTCCCGACGGTCCCCAGCCTCGAACAGGCTGGGGACCTTGCCATTTCCGGCCCTCCACCCGTTTTCGCCCCTCCACCCGTTTTCGCTCAGGGCAACGGCGGTATCCGAGTGGGGTCGGCGTGGCAGCGCGGGTGCGGCGTGCGGTTGGCGGCAGAATCGGCGGCGGCGGGTGGGTGCCCGCAAGGGAATTCGGAGGAATGCGATGCGGACAGCCAGGGCGGCAGGACTTTTCGGCGAGGCGCGACTCGGCCGGGTGGCGCGGCGGCGTGGGTGGCGGGCGGGGGCGGTGGCCACGCTGGCCGTGGTGATGCTCACGGGCACAGGGGTATTCGCGATGGCGGACCCGGCACCGGCATCCAGCGTGGCACTGTTCACGCTGACCGCCATGCCCGCGGGATGGCAGACGCGGACGGATCTGCATCCGTCGCTGGAGATTCAGCCCGACGGGCGGGCGGTGAGGCGCGCCGACAGCGGCGCGCAGCCGGTGACCGGGACCGTGCCCGCCGATGTCATCGGGGCCGCGGCGACCGAGGTGAAGGCGCTGGCGGCCGTGGACATGGGGACACCGGAACAGGCCGACAAGGGCACCTCCATCATCGACTACATGCCGCAGTCGCCGGATCAGGACGTGCACCTGATCGTGTACGCGCCCGAGCTCGGCGACGGGCTCAACGATGATCAGAAGGCGTCCCGCAAGCGCTTCGACGATCTGTTCCAGCGCTTGCTGAACGCCTTCGTTCCGGCCTAGCGGCGAAAGATCAGCCGACCGTCCAGGTTTCGCGGCCGGTGAGCAGCTCCTGCAGCGAGTTCTCGCTCACCGGTTTGCGTTCGACGGCGGTGTTCAGCTGGGCGCGGACGCCGTCGTCGTAGGTGGGGCGGGAGACGCTGCGGAAGATGCCGGTCACCACATGGGTGAGGTCCTGGTCGGACAGGCGGGACAGAGCGTAGGCGTATTCGGGGTGGTCGGTATAGGCGTCGTGGACCACGATCTCGGCTTCGGCGACACTGTCGGCGCGCGCCACCCGCAGGCCGAAACCCGCACGGAACACGGCGAATTCACCGTCCGCGCCGAACCGGATGGGCTCACCGTGCCGCAACCGGACCAGATGGGATTCGGCGTTATCCCGGCGCAACGCGTCGAAGGAGCCGTCATTGAAGATCGGGCAGTCCTGCAGGATCTCCACGAACGAGGTGCCGCGGTGTTCGGCGGCGGCGCGCAGCACCTCGGTGAGCCCGGCCCGATCCGAGTCCAGCGCGCGGGCGGCGAAGGTGGCCTCGGCGCCCAGCGCCACCGACAGGGTGTTGAACGGATGGTCGACCGAGCCCATCGGGGTGGACTTGGTGACCTTGCCGGTCTCCGACGTCGGTGAGTACTGGCCCTTGGTGAGGCCGTAGATCCGGTTGTTGAACAACAGGATCGTCATGTTCACATTGCGGCGCAGCGCGTGGATGAGGTGATTGCCGCCGATGGACAGCGCATCGCCGTCCCCGGTCACCACCCAGACCGACAGGTCGGGCCGGGTCACCGCCATGCCGGTGGCAATGGCCGGCGCGCGACCGTGGATGGAGTGGATCCCGTACGCCTCCAGGTAGTACGGGAACCGGCTCGAGCAGCCGATACCGGACACGAACATGAGGTTCTCGCGCTCGAGACCCAGATCGGCCAGGAAGCCGCGCACGGTGGCCAGAATGACGTAGTCGCCGCACCCGGGGCACCAGCGCACCTCCTGATCGGAGGTGAAGTCCTTCGCCTTCTGCGGCCGGTCGGCCCGCGGCACGCCGGACAGTCCGGTGAGGCCGAGATCGGTGCCCACGAGCGGGTTTTCGAGAATGGTCATCAGTTGCCCCCTGGGGTGCGGTAGGTCGCCCGCGCGCGTGCGGCGAAGGCCTTGGCCTGTTCCATCTCCGCGATGGAACCGTCCAGGGCCGCGTCGATGACGCCGACCAGTTCCTGTGCTTGGAAGGCGGTGCCGGCGATCTTGGTCCACGGCTGCACGTCGACCAGGTAGCGGGCGCGCAGCAGCATGGCCAGCTGGCCGCCGTTCATCTCCGGGCAGACCACGGTGCGGTAGCGGCGCAGCACCTCACCGAGGTTGGGCGGGAAGGGGTTCAGGTTCCGCAGATGCGCCTGCGCCACCGGTACCCCGCGCCGCCGCGCCCGCCGGCACGCCTCGCCGATCGGCCCGTAGGAGCTGCCCCAGCCGATGAGCAGCAGTTCGGCGCGGTCCCCCGGATCGTCCACCTCGAGGTCGGGCACCGCGATGCCGTCGATCTTGGCCTGCCGGATCCGCACCATCAGCTCGTGATTGGCCGGGTCGTAGGAGATATTGCCGCTGCCGTCGGCCTTTTCGAGCCCGCCGATGCGGTGGGCGCGGCCCACGGTGCCGGGCACCGCCAGCGGCCGGGCCAGGGTCTCCGGATCGCGCGCGTAGGGCTGGAACGAATCGCCCTCCGCGCCATCGGGTTCGAAGCCCGGATCGATCGGGGCCAGCTCGGTGACCTGCGGAATCGCCCACGGCTCGGAACCATTGGCGATGGCGCCGTCGGACAGTAGCAGCACCGGCGTGCGGTAGGTCAGCGCGATGCGGGCCGCGTCGACCGCGGCGTCGAAGCAATCCGCCGGTGAGCGCGGCGCGACGATGGCCACCGGCGACTCGCCGTTGCGCCCGTAGAGCGCCTGCAGCAGGTCGGCCTGTTCGGTCTTGGTGGGCAGGCCGGTGGAGGGCCCGCCGCGTTGCACGTCGATGATCACCAGCGGCAGCTCGGTCATGACGGCCAGGCCGATGGTCTCGCTCTTGAGCGCCAGCCCCGGCCCGGACGTACTGGTCACCCCGAGCGCGCCGCCGAGGGCGGCGCCCAGCGCCGCGCCGATGCCGGCGATCTCGTCCTCGGCCTGGAAGGTGGTGACGCCGAAGTTCTTGTGCTTGCTCAGTTCGTGCAGGATGTCCGAGGCCGGGGTGATCGGGTAGGTGCCCAGGAAGACCGGCAGCCCGGACAGCTGCCCGGCGGTGACGATGCCGTAGGCGAGCGCGGTGTTGCCGGTGATCTGCCGGTAGGTGCCGGGCGGCAGCGTCGCGGGGGCTATCTCGTAGGTGGTGGCGAAGGCCTCGGTGGTTTCGCCGTAATTCCAGCCTGTCCGGAATGCGAGGATATTCGCTTCGGCGACATCCGGTGTGGCCGCGAATTTCTCCCGCATGAACTGTTCGGTGCCGCCGATGGGCCGGCCGTACATCCACGACAGCAAGCCGAGCGCGAACATATTCTTCGCGCGCTGCCCATCTTTCTTGCCCACACCGGTCGGTTCGGTTGCCCCGAGCGTCAGGGATGTCATGGGCACCCGGTGCACCACGAAATCGGTCAGCGTGTCATCGGTGAGCGGATCACCGGTATAGCCGACCTTGGTCAGATTCCGTTTGGTGAATTCGTCAGTATTCACGATCACCGTCGCCCCGCGGGCCAAATCCTCCAGATTCGCCTTCAGCGCAGCAGGATTCATGGCAACCAATACGTCGGGCTGGTCCCCGGCGGTGAGGATGTCGTAGTCCGCGATCTGGATCTGGAACGACGACACGCCCGGCAGCGTGCCCTGGGGCGCGCGGATCTCGGCGGGGAAGTTCGGTTGGGTGGCAAGGTCATTGCCGAAGGCGGCGGCCTCGTGGGTGAAACGGTCACCGGTGAGCTGCATACCGTCACCGGAGTCACCCGCGAAGCGGATGACGACTCTTTCCAATTTCTCGACCGCCAATTTCGCTGTGGCGCGGCCGTTTCCGGCCGCCACAACCCCGCCGTCGGACGGAGCTTTCACAGTGCTGTCGGGCAGCGGGGCCACAGTATCTTTGTGCGGCAGCGCCGCAGGGTCGTCATGCTGCGAAACCATGCGCGTGCATCACTTCCTCGTCAGGTGTGAGGTACCAACGCCAAACTACTCCGCAATATTCGCGACACACCCGTGAAGCGCAATGGTTTCGATCAAAGAACCGCCGTCAGGCGAACAACGCCAGCTGCGGATCGGGCGTGTGCGATTCGGCGACGCGGACCTCGGGTTCGGCCGGCCGATCGCGGTTCAAACGGTGTTTCTCCAGCAACGGCTCGATTCGGCCGCGTAGCCACGCAGAATACTCCGGTGTCACCGAAGCACCCCGACCATACAGTTGCCGGTAGCGCCGCAGCAGCGCCGGGTGGGCTTCGGCCAGCCAATTGAGGAACCAGCCGCGCGTGGAGCCGCGCAGATGCATGGGGAAGGCTGTGACACCGGCGGCCCCGGCCTCGGCAATGGCGGCGAAGAGCGCGTCGAGATGCGCCTGGGAGTCGGTGAGGTACGGAATGACCGGCGCCACCATGACATTCACCGCGAATCCGGCGTCGGCCAGGGCGCGCACAAGTTCCAGCCGCGCCCGCGGCGAGGGCGTGCCGGGCTCGAGGCCGCGGTGCAGCTCCGGATCCAGGATGGCGATGGAGACGGCGAGGTGCACCGGCACCTGCCCGGCGGCCTGGACCAGCAGCGGCAGATCTCGCCGCAGCAGCGTGCCCTTGGTGAGAATGGAGAACCCGGTGCCGGAGTCGGCGAGCGCGGAGATGATGCCGGGCATGAGCCGATACCGGCCCTCGGCGCGCTGATAGGGGTCGGTATTCGTGCCCAGCGCAACCGATTCCCGCCGCCACGACCGCTTGTGCAGTTCGCGCCGCAGCACCGGGACCACATTGGTCTTGACCACGATCTGGGAGTCGAAATCGGCCCCCGCATCCAGGTCGAGGTACTCGTGCGTGCCGCGGGCGAAGCAGTAGCGGCACGCATGCGAGCAGCCCCGCATGGGATTGATGGTCCAGCTGAAGGGCAGATTGCTGTCGGGCACCCGGTTCAGGGCACTCTTGCAGAGCACCTCGTGAAACGTGATGCCCTCGAACTCGGGCGTCTGTACGCTGCGTACGAAACCCGCACGTTCGAGCCCGGGTAGCGCGCCGTCATCGGCGCCGAGGGTTTGCCTTTGCCAACGCACCACCCCAGTCGAACATGCGTTCTAACGACTGTCAAGCAATCTTCTGCGTGTCGGACTCGATCGGCTGCCCGTTGTAGAAGGCGACCAGATCCCGAATGGTCTGCTCGGCGGGCCGCGGCCGGTAGCCGAGTTCCTCGGTGGCCTTGGTGTGCTCGACGATCGGCGCCGACAGCAGCGCGCCCATGGCCGCCTTGGAGATGCGGTCACTGCCCAGCGCCCGGGCGACGGGCTCCATGACCGGCATGCACGCGTTGATGACCTTGGCCGGAATCGCGAAGGCGGGCTTCATCTTCCCGTTCACCTCGGCGGCGGTGCGGGTGGCCTGGAACATGTCGGTGAAGTGCCCGCCGAGCAGGTAGTTCTCACCGGTGCGGCCGCGCTCGCTCGCGAGCACCAGGCCCTGGGCCACATCGCGCACGTCGACCAGGTCGAAGCCGCCGCTGATCATGACCGGCACCCGCCCGCGCGCGGCGTCCCACAGCGTGGTGTTGATGCGCGAGGCGGTGTTGTCGATCGGGCCGTACACACCGGTCGGGTTGCACACCACCGCGTCCAGGCCCTTGTCGATGATCTTGCGCAGCTCGATCTCGCCCTGCCACTTGGAGCGGTCGTACACCGGCAGCTCGGGATCGATGGACCGCGGCGAGCGCTCGTTGATCCGGCCGCCACAGCTGTACTGGTTGAACGCGTGAATGGAGCTGGTGTGCACCATCCGCCGCACGCCGACCTCGCGCGCGGCGTCCGCGACGATGCGCACGCCCTCGGTGTTGACCCGCCAGGCCACGTCGTTCTTGTGGGCCAGGGTGATGAGCGCGACCAGGTGGTAGACCACCTCGGCCCCGTCCAGTGCCGCGCGCATGGACGCCGGGTCCAGCACGTCACCGTTGACCCAGGTGACACCGGGCTGGCTCGCGCCCGCGACCCGGTCGATGGCAGTCACTTCGTGACCGCGATCGGTAAGCAGGCGAAGCAAATTGGTGCCAAGGAACCCGGCGGCGCCGGTGACTGCGACCTTCATGGTGACGAGAATATAGAACTTGTTCTAATTTGCAACAACGGTGTGGTTGCGGTGTGGCCGCGCACGCCACGCCGGTCTGGACGATCGACGGGATATATTCGCCATCCGCATGTCCATGACGATCAGGGGGTACTGCCATGGCCGATCTCTGGGTCGACACCGGTGCGGTGCGCACATTCGCCGCCGCACAGGACGGCGTCGCCGCCGACATCGCCGCCCAGGGCGGCCTCGACACGGTGTCCCACGTCGCGGCCATGACACCGGTCTTCGGACTCATCGGCGCGGACTTCCTGGCCGGCTTCGCGGTCGCCGAACTTCTGCACGAACGCGACATCGCCGCCCTCTCGGCCCGCTTCGGCGCCCTCGGCCGGGCCGCCTTCGGCTCGGCCGCCACCTACGACACCACCGACGCCGAATTCGCCGGTGACCTCGGCACGGCCGCCGGGCAGATCGGCGAACGGGCATGAGGCCGATCGACTCCGGCGTCATCGATGCCCTCCGCCCGGCGGATCCGGACACCAGTGCGAGGGGAGCCGACAACGTAAGCGTCATCGGCGCGATCCCAAATCTGCCGCTGGGCACCCTGCCCGCCGACATGCCGCCGTTCCAACCGCCGGAATTCATGCTCGCGCGCAAGGAATTCGAGCAGGTCAGCTCGCCACTCGCCGGACCGGGTGGTGCTGCTGCGGAGTCACGGACCGGCACGTTCGGCGCCACGGTCGCACCCGCGCTACACGGTGCCCACGATGCGCTCTCGGGCGCGCAGGACGCACTCTGCAGCGCCGAGGCTGTGCCCGGTTCCGCGGACGCCGCCCCGAACGCGGTGCCCGCCGCGCTCAATGCCGCCCAGATCGCGCCGGCCCGGGCCGACGCCGGTCCCGCGGCCGCGTTGCCGCCGCTGCCCGCCGATCCGGTCGGCGATCTCATGAAGGGCCTCGCGCTCCCCGCGATTCCCGGACTGGACACGCTTTTCGAGCCGTTCCTGGACCTGTTGCAGAGCTTCGGCACCGGCATCCTCGGCCGGCTGAATCCGGCGACCCTGCTCAACACCGGGTCGCAGGTCATCGAGGCCGCGGTCCAGATAGGCGGGGGCGCACTCGAAACCGTCGAATCCCTGTGGCAGGGCCAGGCTGCCCAGCGTGCGCAGGAGTCGGGCCGGCAGGCCGGGAACCACGGCCGGGAGACTGCCCAGCGCGGGTTCGATCTGTCGTCTATCACCACGCAGGCCGCGGCCGTGGTGCAGCGGGGCAATATCCGGCTCACCGCCATCGCAGAGGCGTTCGCCGCCGAGGCCACGGCGCTGGCCCCGCTGATCCTGACCCCGATCGGCCAGACCACGCTGATCGCCTCGGCCACCCGGCATCTCGGCGAGGCCGTCGCGGTCGTGAACGCCACGCACGGCGAACTCTCGGTCTACACCGCGCAGGTGCACGGCATCATCGGTCAGCTGCTCGGCCAGGGCGGCGGCCCGAACCCGGTCGAGTTCGCGCAGTCGCTGGCACAGAATGTCGGCCGGCCGATCCTGGAGCAGGCCGAGAGCCTGTTCGAAAGCGGCCTGCAGGACGCCACTCGCATGCCCGGCGCACCGCGGAAGTCCGATCCGGTCAGTGGTCTCCCGAACACCACTGCCGCAGGGACCGGCGGGATCGGAGCCCGTGTTGGCGGTCTCGGAGGCGGCCCGCCGTCGACCCCCGGCGCCCCCGGGTCCTCGATCCCCGGTGGCAAGGTCACCAACCCCGCCAATCCGTTCGGCGCGGGCGCGGCCGACATTCCCGGCCTCGGTGGCCCGGCCGGTCCAGGCTTCATGGGCTCCCCTGCCGCGGCGGGCACGGGCCAGGGCGGTGTGGCCGATGCCAAGCACGGCCGCACCGTGCGGCCGCACCAGAGCCACACCGCCGAAAGCGAACTCACCGGCAATCTCGGCACCTTCGCCCCCGGTGTCATCGGCGAGCCGGCAGCAAGCACGGACGCAGCCGAGACCGATCCCGCCTGATCCGAGTGCGGCACAGCCGCTTTCGTGGCGGCACGGTTGTCTCCGGACAGCAGAATGCCGCGGCGATCGGGTCGGGTACCCCGGTCACCGCGGCATCGGTGGAGGCCGAAATGCGGCTGTACACCCCGCGGGCTCGGCCACCGTTCAGGGCGCGCGGTCGGCGCGCCGCGGTGGATTACACCGCGGTCGGCCGCGTCTGCGCGTCGATTCCGCCGTCGATGACGAACTGGGCGCCGTGGATGAAGCCGGCCTGCGGGCCGACCAGGTAGGCGATGAGGGAGGCGATCTCCTCGGGCTTGCCGTTGCGGCCGATGGGGGCCACGAAGTTGCGAATGGCGTCGCCGTAGCGCGGATCGTCCAGACCGGCCTGCAGCAGCGGGGTTTCGACACTGCCGGGGGCGACGGTGTTCAGTCGCACGCCGGCGGCGCCCCACTCGACGGCGCGTTCGCGCACGGCCACGGTGACGGCGTTCTTGGAGGACGCGTAGGCGTAGTGGCCCGCGAGATCCCCGGCCCGGGCGAAGGCCTCGGCCTCGGTGCCGGTGCGGATCGGATTGTCCTCCCACTTGATCTGGGTGGAGGCCACCGACGAAACCACCACAGCCGCAGGGTTTTCGCCCTTGCGCAGCGCGGGCAGCAGAGCGTCGAGCAGGGCCACGGTGGCCCGGTAGTTGATCTCCACCACCAGGTTCGGGTCGGGCACCTGCGGGCCGACACCGGCACACAGCACCACGCCGTCCAGCACTCCCCCGGATCGCTCCACGATCTCCTCGACCGCGGCCGCGCGCGCCGCGGCGTCGGTGAGGTCGACGGTGATGTCGGCGTTGCGCAGGTCGATCCCGATGATGTCGTGCCCGGCTGCGCGCAGGGCGGCGGCGGTGGCCGCGCCGATGCCCGAGCCGGAGCCGGTGATGGCGATCGTCATGACGCGATTAGAACAAGATCCAGGAATCCGGACAAGCCCACCGGGACGGGCATCTCAGCCACCGGGACGGCTACGACCGGGCGGTCTGCCGCTGCGATACGACAGGTGAGCACCTCCAGCAGCATCGGGTGCCGAGGGTGCGGATCGCTCGTTCGACTGCCTTTCCCGCGAGCCTCCCGCTAGCATCACTCACAGAACTAGAATCGGTTCTAGTTTTTTGTACTGGCTCACTGTCGAGAGGACGATCGATGCGCTTCACCTACGCGGAGGCGATGACCAACCCGGACTACTACATCCCCCTCGCGCAGGCCGCCGAGGCCGCCGGGTTCCACAGCATCACCGTGGCCGACAGCATCGCCTACCCGGCCGAGTCGGATTCCACGTACCCGTACACCGCCGACGGCAATCGCGAGTTCCTGGACGGCAAGCCGTTCATCGAGACCTTCGTGCTGTCGGCCGCCCTCGCCGCGGCCACCACCACGCTGCGCATGACCCCGTTCGTGCTCAAGCTGCCCATCCGCCCGCCGGTGCTGGTGGCCAAGCAGGCCAGTTCGCTGGCCCGCCTGAGCAACAACCGCTTCGCCCTGGGCGTGGGCATCAGCCCGTGGCCGGAGGACTTCCAGATGATGGGCGTCCCCTTCGAGAAGCGCGGTAAGCGCCTGGACGAGTGCATCGAGATCGTGCGCGGCCTGTCCACCGGGGAGTACTTCGAGTACCACGGCGAGTTCTACGACATTCCGAAGATCAAGCTCACCCCCGCCCCGACCCAGCCGCTGCCGATCCTGGTCGGCGGGCACAGCGATGCCGCGCTGCGCCGCGCGGTGCGGCTGTGCGACGGCTGGATGCACGCCGGCGGCAAGGGCGACGACCTGGACAAGTACCTGGCGCGGATCAACGAATTGCGCAGTGAGCGCGACAATCCGGGCGAGTTCGAAATCCACGCGGTCTCCCGCGACGGCTACACCACCGACGGGGTGAAGCGCCTCGAGGAGAAGGGCATCACCGATCTGATCGTCGGCTTCCGCAACTCGTACGCGATGGAGCCCGACACGGAGTCGCTGGAGGAGAAGATCGTCAAGATCAAGTGGTACGGCGAGAACGTGATCAGCAAGCTCAGCTGATCACCTCCGCCCGCCGGGGCTGATCAGGGCCGCTTGGCGTACCCCAGGTCGATCACGGCGTCGCGTTCGCTCACCAGCTCCGCGACGCTGTGGTCGATCCGGGTGCGGGCGAACTCGCCGATCTCCAGGTCCGGCACGATGGTGTACTCGCCATCGGCGCAGGTCACCGGGAACGAGCTGATCAGTCCCTCGGGCACGCCGTAGGAGCCGTCCGAGGGCACCGCCATCGAGGTCCAGTCGCCCGGCGCGGTGCCCAGCACCCAGTCGTGGATGTGGTCGATGGCGGCGCTGGCCGCGCTCGCCGCCGAGGACGCGCCGCGCGCCTTGATGATGGCGGTGCCGCGCTGCTGCACGGTCGGGATGAAGTCGCCGGTGACCCAGGCATCGTCGGCGATCAGCTCGAGCGCGCCGCGCCCGCCGACCGTGGCGTGGGCGAGGTCCGGGTACTGCGTCGCGGAGTGGTTGCCCCACACCGTGATCCGCGCGATGTCGGCGGCCGCCGCCCCGGTCTTCTTCGCCACCTGCGCGATCGCGCGATTGTGGTCGAGCCGGGTGAGCGCGGTGAACCGTCCGGCGGGCACGTCGGGCGCATTGCTCATGGCGATGAAGGCATTGGTATTGGCCGGATTCCCGACCACCAGCACCCGGATGTCCTCGGCCGCATTGGCATTGATGGCCGCGCCCTGATCGGTGAAGATCGGCCCGTTGGCCGCCAGCAGATCCGACCGTTCCATGCCCGCGGTCCGCGGCCGCGCCCCCACCAGAATCGCGATATTGGCCCCGTCGAACCCTATCCACGGGTCATCGGCGATATCGATGCCCGCCAGCAGCGGGAACGCCCCGTCCTCGAGTTCCATCGCCACGCCCTCGAGCGATCCGACGGCGGCCGGGATCTCCAGCAGCCGCAACCGCACCGGCGTCTCGGACCCCAGTAGCGCCCCCGACGCGATGCGGAAGAGCAATCCGTAGGCGATCTGCCCGGCGGCTCCGGTCACGGTGATGGTCACTGGCGCGGTGGTGCTCACGACGATCTCCTCGCGATGGCGGGTAGGTCCGTCTTCACCCTAGCCAGGCTCACTCCTCCGCGTCCCGCCCCGTGAGCAGCACGTGAGCAAACAGACACCGGCACCGGCCGGTGAATCCGGCTCGGGGATCGGCGAATTGACCGCTCAGTGGGCGAGGTCGGCGATGTCGGAGTCGCTGAGGACGACCGGGGCGACCTGGTCGCGGTCGCGGACCATGCGGACGGCCCGGTAGAGGGGCCGTTGCTCGGCAACAGCGTCGCGGGCCTCGGCGCGCAGTTGCTGGACGAGCAGTCCGGAGATGGCGAGGGCGGCCGCGAGGGGGCAACCGGCCAGGGCGTCGGCGAGTTTGCGCAGGCCCAGAATGTGGAGTTCGCGGCCGCTGCCGGAGTCGCTGTAGATGGCCAGCGGCACGACCTGGGTGTCGGCGCCCGCGGTGACGCGCAGCACGATGCGGCTGATCTTGCCCGGGTAGACCAGGAGTTCGGCGGCGGTGGCCCCGGCCAGGTCGAGGCGGCGCTCGCCGCGCCAGGTGCGGGCACGGATGACGGTGCCGGACACCGTGATTCGCCGCCGCTGCACGGCCACGGCGTAGAGGGCGGTGGGCGCGCCGAGCACGAGGCCGGTGGCGAGGGCGATCGGCCAGTGCACGAACAGCGCCATCAGCAGTCCGACCCCGATGCCGATGCCGAGCGCGGCCAGGGTGAGCCTGCGCAGGGCCGGGGCCAGCAGTTCGGGGGCGACCAGGTCGAGGCCGATTTCGCCGTCGGACCCCGGTTTCGATTCATCAGTCACAGCAGCGTATTCGTCCAAGTCTCGATGGGTCGGGCCGGCCGGCGGCACGCACCGCCCCCGCGGGACGCACCGCACGGTACCAGCAGGTCCTAACCCCATACCCCGATTTGCCCGACCCCAAGCCCCCATCGGCGCGGCGGCTGCCGGCCGGGCCGGACAGCGGCGCTGTCCGGCTCGGCCGACGGATCAGTTCCGCTCGCCCGCGAGTGCGGCCGCGACCTGGGCGACGGCCTCGTCCAGGGGGATCTCGCGCTGTTCGCCGGTGCTCAGATCCTTGAGCCCGATCTGCCCCTCGGCGACCTCGCGGTCACCGAGCACCAGGGCCAGCTGCGCGCCGGACTTGTCGGCCGCCTTCATCGCGCCCTTCATCCCGCGGCCGCCGTAGGCGAGGTCGACGCGGATACCAGCCCGGCGCAACTCGGCCGCGAGCACCACCAGGCGCTGCTTGGCCATTTCACCGAGCGGGACGCCGAACACCTGGACGCGGGGACCGTCGACGGCGGACTTGCCCTCGGCCTCGAGCGCCAGCACCGTCCGGTCGACGCCGATGCCGAAGCCGATGCCCGACAGCGGCTGCCCGCCGAGCTCGGCCATCAGCCCGTCGTAACGGCCGCCGCCGCCGATGCCGGACTGCGCGCCCAGCCCGTCGTGCACGAATTCGAAGGTGGTCTTCGTGTAGTAGTCGAGCCCGCGCACCATGCGCGGGTTGACCACGTACGGCACGCCCAGCGCGTCGAGGAGGCCGAGCACCTGCTCGAAGTGCGCCTTGGCCGACTCCGACAGGTGGTCGATCATGAGCGGCGCGTCGACGGTCATCTCCTTGACCTCGGGACGCTTGTCGTCGAGCACCCGCAGCGGGTTGATCAGCGCCCGGCGCTTGGTCTCCTCGTCCAGCGGCAGCTTGAACAGGAAGTCCTGCAACAGTTCTCGATATTGCGGCCGGCAGGTCTCGTCGCCGAGCGAGGTGATCTCGAGCCGGAAACCCTCCAGTCCGAGCCCCCGGAATCCGGCGTCGGCGATGGCGATCACCTCGGCGTCCAGCGCCGGATCGTCGACGCCGATGGCCTCCACGCCGACCTGCTGCAGCTGCCGGTAGCGGCCCTTCTGCGGGCGCTCGTACCGGAAGAACGGCCCGGCGTAGCAGAGTTTGACGGGCAGCGCCCCGCGGTCGAGGCCGTTCTCGATGACCGCCCGCATGACGCCGGCGGTGCCTTCGGGGCGCAGGGTGAAGCTCTCGCCATTGCGGTCGGCGAAGGTCCACATCTCCTTGGTGACGACGTCGGTGGATTCGCCCACACCCCGCGCGAACAGGGCGGTCTCTTCGAAGATCGGCAGCTCGACATGCCCGTATCCGGCCAATCGCGCCGTCCCCACGAGGGCGTCGCGGACGGCGACGAACTCGGCGGACGTGGGTGGCAGATAGTCGGGGACCCCCCTCGGGGCACGGAAGCTGCTGGTCTTGGTCACGATGCCCAGTTTTCACCACGCCCGTCCGCCAAGTCCAACCGGTTACCGGCCGACGGTGACGAGGGCCTGCCATATGTAGGTTTTTCTCAGCGAATGCAGGTAATGTCTGCCGCGGCCGCTGGGCTGACGGCCGCAGTCTGTACAGACATCAGATACCGACCGTTCACGGAGGGACAGTTAGTGCCGAGCAATGAACAGCGACGCGCTGCGGCGAAGCGGAAGCTGGAGCGTCAACTGGAGAATCGGGCCCAGCGGGCGCGTAAGCGCAAGCAACTCACCATCGCGGCCTCGGCCCTGGGTGTTGTGGTCGCGGTCGCGGCCGGTGTCGGCATCTACTTCCTCACCAAGGGCGATGACAACAGCACCAGCGCCAAGGCCTCGGAGACTCCGGACGCCTCGCTGACCGCCGCTCCCCCGCCGGCCGCCAAGGCCAAGCCGGCCTCGGTCAGCTGTACCTACCGTCCGTCGCAGAAGCCGGCCGACAAGCCGGTGAATCCGCCGAGCACGGCCAACATCTCCACCGCCGGTGATGTCAAGGCCACCATGGACACCAGCCAGGGTCCGATCTCCATGACCCTGACCCCGAGTGAATCCCCCTGCACGGTCAACAGTTTCGAGAGCCTGGCCAAGCAGAAGTTCTTCGACAACACCAGCTGCCATCGCATCACCACGGGCAAGGGCCTGGAGGTGCTGCAGTGCGGCGACCCGACCGGCAGCGGAATGGGCGGTCCCGGTTACGAGTTCGACAACGAGTACCCGACCGACCAGTACGACCCGAATGATCAAGCCGCCCAGTACCCGGTCGCCTACAAGCGCGGCGTGCTCGCCATGGCCAACGCCGGGCCGGGCACCAATGGCAGCCAGTTCTTCCTGGTCTACGGCGATTCCCAGCTGCCGCCGCAGTACACCATCTTCGGCACGGTCGACGACGCCGGTCTCGCCACCCTCGACAAGATCGCCAAGGCGGGTGTCCAGGGCGGTGGCCAGGACGGCAAGCCGGCCGCGGACGTGAACATCCAATCGGTCCAAATCAACTGACCAGCATGGTTTTTCGGGCCCGGCGCTTCCCGCGCCGGGCCCGATTCTTTTCCGGCGAAGGTCTCGGGAAGGTCCCGTTGAACCTCTTGCGTAAGGCTTCCCTAACCAAAGAAAATCCTGACTTTTCCACGACCTGCCGGAATTGTGCGATATATGCTGGATCGCGACGCGCGCGTACGGTGGTTTCGGAGTTTTCGCTGGTAACCTCGTAGAACGGAGTACCAAGGCGTAGTAAAGCCCACCGGGCAATCCCCACCGGGCCGCTGCGACGCCTGATGGACTCCGGGTGTCCACGTTTGCAGGCGGGATATGGCTACGCGCAACCACCGTTCGGGTGGCGATGTCCGTGACGAAGCACCACAATCATCCATAGTGATCTAACTGCAGCATCGGGGAGCAGGCAATGGCCGAGGAACTCGACGACATCGGCCGCGAAACAGCGGCGATGATGAGGCAAATGTTGCAGCTCGCGACACTTGTCGCGCTGCGCACCCGGGAACGTGGCCAGAAGGAAGCGGAAGCACGCGTCAGGGTCACCGAGGCCCGCCAGAAGGAGGGCCGCGAGCGTCGGCTGCGTGAGGCAGCGGATGCCAAGGCACGTGATCCGCGTAACCGCGAACTCTCGCGAATCTTGGAGCGCCCGACGCGTGAACGGGGCGTATCTCTCGAAAAGGATCGATTCTCCGCGCAGGCGGAGGCATCTCGGATGGCCGCGCAGCAAGCCAGCCGCGGCTCCGTGCGATACGACTCGGTGGAACGGCGAACCGCTCTGGCACAACATCTTTCGCGTATGGGCATCTCGCCCGAGCTGCAATCGGTACGGCTGCTGATGGAGGTCGGACAGGCCCAGTCGGCACAGGACGCCGTGCGGCTGCGGGAGCAGGAGGCGGCGCAGCGGCGGGTGCGGGAGCAGGAAGCGCACGAGCGGGATCGCGAACGCGCTCGCTCGCGTGAACGAGTCTGAGCAGCAATAACTTCGAACCGTGGCGGATCGCAACCCGATCCGCCACTTTCCGTTTCGGCGCCGGCACCGTACCGGCGCCCACGGTTCATCTCAGAGCGGGAACTCCCCCATCGTGGGATTGCTGAACAAGCCCTGCTGGGGGGACTTCAACGGCAGCGGCGTGAGCATGTCCTTGTGGCCGTTGCGCACACTGCAGTACTTGAACGGGCCCTTGGGATCGAACAGTTTCGCCATGTGCGGGTCGGCGTGGTCGAGGAACCAGATGCTCAGCCCGGTCTTGCCGTCGTGGCGGAAGTGTTCCCACGCCCGCCACATGGCATCCAGTCGCGCCACCGCCTCGGCGTGCTTCCACCATTCGGGGCACCACACGGTGTCGCTGATATCGGTCACCTGCCGGCGGTACACGAGGCTGAGGTAGTTCTCCACGAACTCAACCACGCTCGCGTAGACCATGGGTGTTGACTCTTCGCTCACAGCGGTCGAACCTCCTTGGGCGCCGAAACATCCGGCAGTGTCTCTTTGATCAGCGCGGGGCTGATCAGATCGGAAATCTCGGTCTTGCGCGTCGGTGACGGGTCGTGGGCTTCGATCGACCGCTCGACCGCGGCGGCGTCGGGGCCCTCCCACCACGGCACCGTGCGCAGCAGCACGGCCGGTGTGCCCGAGGCGAACAGGATGGCGCGGCCGCGCGGCAGGGTCGCCAGGGCATGGGCGTTGAAGGTCCGCGATGAGCTCAGGGAGCGCGAATAACTCTTGCCGCCCTTCGATTCCGACACCGATTGCGAGATGCTGTCGTAGTCGCCGATGGCCTCGGAGCGCTGTTGCAGGAAGGTCATGTCGTCGATGCCGCTGCCGATGACCTTGATGTTCGCGGCGCCCCAGAGCGCCTCCATGCCATCGGGTCCCCAGCAGCGCGCGCCCTGCGCCCAGGACTGCAGCACCGTCATCACCACGATGCCGCGAGAACCGAAGTGGCTGTACTGCTTCGGCAGATCCTTCCAGCGCACGACATTGGCGGCCTCGTCGAGGGCGGCCAGCAGCGGCACCGGCAGTCGCCCGCCCGGCGACCGTGACGCCTCGCGGGAGGCCACGTCGATGACCGCCGCGGTCAGGGCGCTCACCAGCGGCGCCGCCGAACCCCGGCCCTCCAGCGACAGGCAGTAGAGGGTGCCGTTGCGCTCGAGGAATTCCAGTTCGTCGAAGGGCGTCCGGCCGCCGTTGGGGATGACCCACGGCTGGATGTGCGGGAACTTCAGGCACCTGATCATCGCCTTCGCGCCACCGAAGATGCCGTCGCGCGTGCGGATGTCGAGGTTGTACTGGCCGGCGAGACCCTCGGCCATGTAGTGCTTGGAATGCGCGCGCAGGATCTCGATGGGGGTGGTGTCCATCGGGTTGTTCACCCATTCCCAGGCGCGCAGGATGTTGCTGCCCTCGAAACCCGCGGCCAGGAACAGTGCCGCGAGCAGATCCTCGGCCTCGGGGTCGAAGTACGAGTCCGCGCCCTGGCCGGCCGAGGGACTGCCCTCCGCGTCCGAGAAATGACCCGCCAGGCTGACCGCTCGCACCTCGCAGCCGGGCCGGTGCACGTCGACCCATGCCAGCGGATCCCAGTACCAGCCGGGTTCCTGCTGCGCCTGCAGGTCGTGCGAATCCGGGGCCACGCCTTGCGGATCGAAGACGAAGATCCGACTGCCCTTGCCCGCGCGCACATCCCGGGTGGCGTCGACGACGTCACGCTTGTTGGAGGTGACGACCACCGGGCCGATGGCGGCGAGCACGGCCGGGATCACCCGGGAGGTGGTCTTGCCCTGGCGCGGGCCCCAGATGTCGACCTGCAGATCCTCGTAGGAGCCGTACATCATTTCGCCGTCGGCGACCGACATGCCGATCGGGATGCCCGGAACCAGCATGTCCCCGGGCCGCATCAGCGAACCGGGAATGAGCATGTCCCCGGTGAGGTGCCGGTGCAGCGGCACGCCGATCTGGCCGGCCTTCTCGCGGACGCCGGCCAGCGTGAGCGCCTTGATGGCCCCGCCGCTGCCCATGTGATCGGCCTTGTCGTCGATCGCCAGTCGGCCCTTCTTGGCGTTCAGCTCGCGGCGGCGCCGGTACAGCACCCAGCCCAGCGTCCCCCCGAAGACGAGCACGATGATGGCGGTGGCGGCGGCCGGCCAGCGCAGCTTACCCTCGAGCAGGTCGACCACGATGGCGATCGGGTTGATCGGCACGTGCTGGCGCGGCGAGCTCAGCAGGTTGCCCAATTGCACCGCCAGCCACACGGTTCCGAAGATGTAGAAACCCGCGTAGACGAGGTGCAGGACACGATCGGGACCCGGGTCGGCCGGGTCCGCAATCGGTTTCTTCGCCATCTCTAACCTCCTGGGATGACCTGTGAGTCGTTACCGCTCAACGGAATTCGTCCAGCAACCAGCCACCGGCAGGGCCGCGCACGACGGTGGCGACGACCGTGGCCG
Source organism: Nocardia sp. NPDC004711 (assembly GCF_053601595.1). Lineage (NCBI taxonomy): Bacteria > Bacillati > Actinomycetota > Actinomycetes > Mycobacteriales > Nocardiaceae > Nocardia > Nocardia sp. NPDC004711. Next base: position 105,752 of record NZ_JBSGCB010000010.1, read on the forward strand.
GGGGTAGCGATTCCCGCCTGCCGTCCGGATAGACGACCGTCTGCTCGATGCCGATCTTGTACTGCTGCCGGTTCGGGTCGGCGCCGGCGGGGGCCTTCTCACCGGAGGCGAACGCGAATGCCTCGACGTGAGCGCCCGCCTTGGCCCAATCGGCCCAGCGCAGTGACGGTCTCGGGGTTTCCACGCCGGTGGACGGGTTGTCCAGTGTACGGATCAGGCTGGGTCCCAGCCATTTCCGCGCCCGGCGCAGCGCGTCACCCTCGGACTCGGTCGCCGGGTACCAGGTGTAGATCTGCTCCAGCGCGGTCACCGCGACACCGTCGGGCGTGGTCGGGTCGGGGGCCGGGGCATCCTCCAGCAACCGGGTGGTGGACGTGGGCGCTTGCCCGGCAGACGGATTCGAGCCGCCGCCGGTCGAGCTGCCGCCGCCGCATGCGGTGGCCAGCACTGCGACGCTCACTACCAGCATCACCACCCCAATCGCGGGACGCATGCCTGCGCTCGCACCGTGCACACCCGTGCTCGCGCTCACCGGCCCGCGCCGGCGGCGCAGCACCGGACCACCCTTCCAGGCTAGTCGCTGCGCGGTATATCCGGGCCATACCAGCGGGTTTCCCGAGTCGGCGTGTTCGTTCTCGCGGCAGCGGATCATGTGCCGCGCTTGGCGTCGTGGAGGGTTTCCACCAGCGTGCGATTCATCTCGGCGGCGGCCGCGAGCTGCTGCTGCAGCAGAGCCACCTTGCGGCGCAACGCGATCGCATCCATGCGTTCCAGGCCGGGGCTCTCGGCGGCACGCACCCAGTTGCGCACCGAATTGGTGTGCACGCCGATCTGTTCGGCGACCACCCGGCAGGCCTCGGATTCCGAGCGGAGTTTGCCGGTGAGGGCGATGACCTGTTCGACGGCGGCCTGCCGGACCTCCGGCGACACTCTTCGATACGACCGGTGCGGCATCATGCGGCGCTCCCCTCGTCCGAGCCGCGGCTCGCGGTGGTCTCGGTGAATTCGCTGAAACGCTGGTTGGTGTCGTGGATTCCGCTCTCTCGTTCCGAGAGCGTGAACTCCATGTGGAACGGGATGCCGGGCCGGCGGTCCTCGCCGATCTTGAGCAGGAACTTACCGGTGCCGGGCGCGGGCGGCCGCTGCTGGCCCGGTTTGAGGGCCTCACCGGTGAGCGCCTGCGGCGCGGACCAGCTGGTCACCATCTCCTCCTCGGCGGCGGTGAACGGCACGGTGGAATCCAGGCGCGCGATCTCCTCGGCCGGGAGCGCGCCGAAGATCTTGGCGCGGGCGCGTTCCAGGAAGCCGAGGGCCTTGGCGATGGCCGCGTCGGAGCCCAGGGCCTGTAGGTCCTTGATGGTGTGGCTGATCATGATGAGCGAGGTGGCGATGCCGCGCTGCAGACGGGTGAGCTCGTCGACGCGGTCGACCATGAAGTCGCCCAGGCCCAGCACCTGCCACAGCTCGTCCATCACCACCTGGAAGTAGCGCTGCGGGCCCAGATCCGCGTCGGCCAGCACGTGCGCGGCCTCGACGGAGGCGAAACCGTCGGCCCAGCAGGCCAGCATGACGGCGGCCTTGAGTTTCTTGTCGCCGTTGGGGATGTGGGAGACGTCGATGCAGACGGCGGTGGAGTTGGTGTCGATGGGAGTCGTGGTGTGGCCGTTGAAGATCGCGCCGAACGGGCCCTGGGTGAGGGCGCGCAGGGAGCGGCGCAGACCCTTGATGGCCTCCTGGTATTCGTCCGGATTGTCCGCGCCCGCATCGAGTTGCAGTTCGTCGCCGCCCGCCACGACCACATCGAGCAGGTCCTCGATGATCGGCGGGTGGTCCGGGGTGAAGCTGCTGCCCTCGCGATAGAGGATGCGCAGCGCGGTGGAGATGAGGGTCTCCTCGAAGTCGCGCACGCGCGCGCCGCGCACCAGTTCCACCAGACCGGCCACCAAAGTGACCTGGCGGGCGCGCATCTCCTGCATGACCTGGGTCTGCAGTTCGGGGAACTCACCGAGCATCGGAACGATCGAGCCCAGCACACCGGCGGCCAGCGGGTTGAGTTTGCCGTGGCCGTAACCCAGGTCGATGACCTGGCCGCCGACCAGCTCCACCAGCTTGCGGTAGTCGGGCTTGACGTCGGCCAGCACCAGCGGGGTGATGCCCTGCGCGACACCGCCCAGCACGATGCGGCGCACCAGCGAGGACTTGCCGAAACCATTGAGGCCCAGCACGAACAGGCTGGGCGCGGTGATGAAGCTGCCGCGCATGAACCAGTTCATCGGGTCGAAGCAGACCGGAGCGCCGGTGTGCAGGTGCGAGCCCAGCGGGGTGCCGATGAGCGGCGCACCCGCGCCGACCGACCACGGCCACAGGCCCGCGACCTGCGCGGTGGTGGCGCGGTACTCGACCGGGCGGCCGATCACGTTCATCCGCCCGCCGCCCGCGCCGATGTAGCCGCGATCGGTGAGTTGTGCTGTGGTGCGGTCGAATTCGTCGAAGCTGCCGTACTCCATGCGCTCGGCGCGCGCCGCGAAGTTGCGCCGGCGCAGATCGTCGGTGTGCAGGCGGAAGGTGGCCCAGGCCGCCCTGATGCCAGTGCCCTCGCGCGCGGTGACCTCGAGCTTGGCCCGCATGGTGTCGTCGAGCAGCTTGGGACCGGACTGCTTCTTCTTGGCCGCGGCCTTGCGCGCGGCGGCGCGCTTGGCGGCCGCGTCGCGCTCGGCCTGGTCGGCGACCTTGTCCCGCTTGTCCTTACGGGCGCCGCGGCCACGTTCCTCGGTGCCGGATCGCTCGGGCCGTCCGTCGCGCGCGGGCCGGTTGCGCACCGGCCGCTCCCCCGCCTCACCCTCCGGACGCGCCGCACGGGTCCGGCCGGGTGCGCCGGCCCGTCCGCCCAGATGCACCCGATCCGGGTCCGTGGACCGGCCGCGGCCCTCGGAGCCATTGCCGCGCCGGGCATCCCGCTCCGGGTCGGCACGGCGCTCACGCCCGCCGTCCGCCGCACGCCGTTCGCGCCCGGATTCACCGTCACTGCGCCGCTCACGTCCGGGTTCGCCCTCGGCACGCGGTCGTTCGCGGCGCCGTTCACCGGGCTCCCCGCGGCGCACCGCATCCCCCTCGGGTGTGGTCTCGCGACTCCGCCTGCGCTCCATGCGATCCCCCTCGGTCCGTTCCGGCCCGCGTGCCCGTGACCGAGCCTCGCCCTCGCGCACACCGCCGGACCGCGCCCCCGCGCCACTCCGGCCGGATCTCTTGTCCAGCACGTGTTCCGACCGCTCGGTCCCACCGGGACGCCCGGCCGATCCCGCCGTGGGCTCCCCCAGCACATCGGCCGCGGCCCCCACTGCATCCCCCGAACCGGCTTCCGCGCGTACCGCCGGCTCTCGCCCGGTCGCCAGGACCTCGGCGGCGACACCCTGAGCCGAGCCCGATTCGCCGGTGCCACCGGTGGGTTCGAGGGCGGGCACCGCCGGAAGCCGTCGCCGGGCCGCCTTCTTGACCGGCTCCACGCTGCTGTCCGCTTCGGGAACTCCGATCGGCTCGACCACCGTCTCGCTGAGCTGCGGTGCCGGGCCGACCTCGACCGGCTCCCGGCTCGTGATCTCCGCGTGCGTCTCGGCCCGCTCGGGCGCGGCCTCGGGCATCGGAACCGAGGCGCCGCACTCCTCCACCGGCCGCGCACCGACCGGCGGTTCCGGCAGCGCTATCGCCTCCGGATCATGCTGGGGCGCAGCGGGATCCGTGATTATCTCCGGCTCGGCGCGCACCGCTCCACCCTCGTGCTCGCTCACAACCTCGGCCGGCCGATCCTGGTCGGGCGGCTCGATGGGGTCGCGGCGGAGCATGCGGCGGTCCGGGAGGGTGCCGCGCCGGGGCCGGTGCTCGTCGCGCATGACGCGGGAGGACGGGGGCGGGTACGGATCCGGCTCGGCGTAGGGGTCGACGGGAGCCGGGTCGCGGCGGGAGCCGCGCCGGGTGGGCGGCGCGGCGTCGCGTTCGCGGACCGAGGGGTCGAAGTCACGTGGCATGGGTTACCCCGCAAGCGCTTTCGGAATGGTGGCGTGTTCGGGGAGGATCACCCCGCAGCCGAGCGAAGCCGCGAACGCCGCCGCCTGGTAGCGGTAGCAGCGGCGGATCTTGAGGCGGGCCTGGGTCGACAGGTCGCGGGTGATGGCCTCGATGCGCGGCAGGTCGCCGCGCAGGGGTTCGGTAATGGTGACCAGGGCGCCGAAGCGGGTGACGCCGTGCCCGCGGGCCTGCTCCTCGCGGGCCTGCTGGGTGGCGCCGACGCGCAGGGTGGCGGCGGCGGACACGACGCCGCGCTCGGATTGCTGTGCCACCAGGGCGTTCTTGTAGTCGTCGTCCACGATCTGGGCGGCGTCGCCGGCCGAGTGCGGACGGTAGACGATGGTGATGCGCTTGCGCGGCACCTCCGGATTCGGCGCGAGCAGCCGCTGCAGCACCCGCTCGTCGACCGCGCCCTCGGGGGCGGTGTCCATCTCCCAGGTGACCGAGCGGCCGCCGTCGTGGATGAAGTGGTCCCAGCGCTCCTCGTGCGAGACCGGGCCCGCGTCGGCCCAATCCAGGCCGTGCCCACCGGGTTCGCCCGCGGCCACCTCGAGATCGGCCTGGGCGGCCGGGTCGTAGCTGCGGCGGATGAACGAGATGATCTCGTCGGCGGCCATGGGCTGGGCGCGAACTCCGGCCTCCGCCAGGGCCGCACAGATGCCGGGCAGGCGGCGGCCGATCTCGACCGCCTCCTCCGCCGGATTCTTGCGGCGCTCCGCGGTGGTCGCCTTGAAGGTGATGGCGACCCGGGGTAGCAGCTGCACCCGCTCCTGCGGCAGTTCGGTGGCCAGCTCGTACATGACCTGCTGCGCGAGATCGGGGGCCTCGGGCCGGGTGATGGTGGAAACCTCGGTGAGCAAACGGTTTCCGGTCTCGGGCACGGTGTCGATGACCGGGACCACGGCCACGATGTCGGAGGTCTGCCCCAGCGAGGCCAGGAACGTGCCCCAGGCGCCCACCCAGCGGTCGATGACCGGCTGGTCGACGGCCTCGTGGCCCTGCGGCCACGCGCGCAGAACCACTGTGTACTGGGCGAATTGCGGTAGGTGGATCATGCCGAAGCTGTAGCCGCCGGCGTCGATGCCCTCGTAGAGCCGTGACGGGGCCATCAGTCCGGGCAGGCGGGTGACGCCGCCCGGGATCCGGGAGAACCGCCCGCCCCGGTACACGTGCTCGCCCTTGGAACGGCCGCGCAACCAATGGAACATCATCAATCCGTTCTCGTAGCCGGAGCGGCCCCCCGTCCGCCACACCAGTGGAACCATCACGACCGTGCCGATGCCCGCCACCACGGCGGCCGGTTTCGGCCCGGCCGCCAGCGCCGTCAGCAGCGCGGTGATCACGACAGCGAAACCGACCACGGTCTCACCCCAGCGCAGGCCGAAAAGGCCCGCGCTGCGGGGCTTCTGCCACAGTCCGTACGAGCGGCGCTCGTAGGTCTCGGTCATCGTCATCGCGGGATGGTGCTCCTGCCGAGGTCGGGTGAACGGTTGGCCCAGCGGTCACCGGCCAGGTCGCCCGCGGTGGACTCGGCCTTGCTCAGCGAGGCGGTCGCCGCGCGCGCCTGCGCGACCCGGTTGGCCACGCGGGACGCGCCTGACGGTACTGCGCCGCCACCGCCTTGGGCGGCAGGACTCGCGGCGGGCGCACCGCCGCCTCCACCCGCCGGGCGTGGCGTGGGTGTCGGGCGTGGCGCACCGCCGGGACCGCCGCCCCCGGGACCGGGACGGGGACGCCCGCCGCGACCGGGTCCGACGAATCCGGCGGCGCCGGGTCCGGCGGCGCCGCGCGGGGCCACCGCGCGCGAACCGACCGCACCGAGCGCGGCGATGCCGACCAGGGTGCCGGTGGTGGCGGCCAGACCCGAACCGCCGGAACCGACGATGGCGACCGCCGGGGTCACCAGGCGCATGAGCGCCGGCAGCACGAAAGCGACGGTGCACAGCAGCACGATGGCGACCAGCATGCGCTGGGCCTCGTCGGCGTCGGGCAGGTTCGCGGTGCCGGTCAGGTCGTCGGTATTGCCCGCGGTGGTGAACGCGATCATGTACACGATCGCCGCCACCGGCTTGTAGAGCATGAACGCGATGATCCAGCCCAGCAGCTTCGAGTACGAGGTGCGCCCGATCTGGGTGCCCGACGCGGCCGCGGCCAGCGGCAGCACGCCCGCGGCCACCACCAGCAGGCCCTGGCGGACGATGGCGAGCACGATCTGGGCCAGCGCCCCGAGCAGGCCGACGATCGCGATGATCAGCACCAGACCCGGCGAGAACGCCTGCAGCTTCGAGGTTTTCACCATCAGCTCGGCGAGGTCCTTGGCATTGCCGCCGGTGGAGTCGTTGATGATCCACTCGGAGAACTTGTCCGAGGCCTGGGTGGCCGCCACGATCACCGCGCCCAGCATCCAGGAACTGAACACCACGCGGGCGAACATCCAGAACGATTCCGTGGCCTCGCTGACCGCGGCTCCGCGTCTGGCCTGCGCCAGTTTCAGGCCGGAGAGGATCACCGACGCCATCAGTAACAGGATCTGGACCTGATAGGTGTAGTCGTTGATCTTCGTGAAGAGCGCACCCGCGTCACTGACGCGTTCGTTCGGGATCTTCATCCAGAAGGTCAACGCCAGGATCAGCGCCTCGCCCAGACCGTTCATCAGCGAGTCCACCACCTTGCCGAAGGTGGAGTCCCACGCCTTGTCGCGCACGGTGGCGGCGGCGTCGGTCGGGTGGGTCGCGACATTGCCCGCCTTGCACGCGGCCGAGGCCGCGTCGCCGAGCGAGATGCCGGGTACGCCCAGCCCGTCGAGGGAGTCGTGTAATTCGTTGCAGGCCTGATCGAAACCGTACGTCTGGCCGTAGGCCACCGTCGGAGTTGCGATCATGACGGTGAAGACGACCGCAAGGATCGTGACTAGCCGCCTCAGCATGTGGTCCACCTCTCGATGGGTCGCGATGCCATTTCTGTTGTTGTCACCATCGGGTCCACCCCGCAAGCGAATCGACGTATTCGGTTTGCGCGGTCTTGGAAGTCGAAGGTTTGAGCCGCCAGTCGCCGGCGTCCCAGACCATGATCAGGCGCACCGCCGCCCACAGCTGCCGGTTGTCGACCACCGGCCCGCGCGCGGCCAGCCGCACGATGGCCATGTCGTCGGCGTAGTTCTCGATCTGGAAGCCGTCGGGGGCCACCAGATAGCGAGTCACCTTCTCGGGCTGCTGTTTCGGCAGCCGTTGATCGGCCAGCGCCTGGTCGTAGGCGGTGAGCTGTTCGGCGGGCACCCGCACCTGCCGGACGTAGAGCTCCCGGTCGGCCGGGCGGGCATTGAGCCGGTAGGTGATCTGGGCCGCGGCCAGCGCCGCGCCCTGCGGGGAGTGCGAATAGCCGACGGCCAGGCCGTTTTCCAGGCGCGCCGGACCGTCGGAGGTGGAGAAGGGCACGGACGCGCCGTAGACCCGCTGCCAGCCGTGGGGATCGGTGGTCCCCAGCGGGGCGGCGGTGAGCCAGTCGGCGTCGGTGGCCTTGCGCTGCTTGGACGGATCCTGCGGCAGCGGCTGGCCGGCCGTGTTGTTGGGGACGTCGACGCGGCGGCCGAACAGATCCACCTCGGGCGAGGCGAATCCGGTGGCGCCGGAGTCGGAGGCCGCCGGGATGGTCCCGTCGGGCTTGGCGCTCGGCTTGCTGTCGCCGTGCCCGAAGTAGACCACCAGGCCGGCGATCAGGATGACCGCGACCAGGGCGGCCGAGGCGATGACGCCGAACGAGACGCGGTCACGCTCGGGCGACTCCTTCTCGCTCATCGCTTGGCCTCCGAAGTGTGTGTGCCAGTGGACAATTCAGCTGCCCGTGCCCGTCAGGTCGGCAGCAGGGCCAGCGCGATCCCGCTGGCCGAGGTCGCCATGATCGCGCCCAGCAGGCTCATCACCACCCCGTGCGTCGCGTCGTTGGCGGCCAGGTCGTCGCGGAAGGCATACCAGAGCCGGCCCGCGGCCAGGATCATCCAGGCCAGGCAGAACAGCAGCACACACCACAGCAGCCAGTCGATGAGCTGCATGATCGGCCGGATCACATCCGGCGGCATCTGCTTGTAGGCCAGCACGGTGTCCATCGCTGGCGCAACCAGCGCGGCGGACATTAGGTGATCACTGCATTCATGATCGTGCCCGCGCTCGTGGCGACGATTCCTCCGATCATGGCCCCTGCCACCATCTTCGGCGACTCCAAACCGCCTCCTGTCCATTTCTCCCAGGCGAACCGGCCACCGGCGTAGGTGATGCCCAGGATTCCCGACAACAGAACGAACCAGGTGAAATACCGAACCAGTTTCAGCAATTTGTCCGACGCGGGCGGTGCCTCGGGGGTCGGATTCCCGACCTGGGCGAGGATCTGGCCGTACGCGTCGTGTACGGCGAGGAGCATGCTCATTGTCTGTCCTTATCCAAAAGCGAACTGCTAGTAACAATCTCGCCGATGCACGGCCCGGCCGTCCAACCGGCGACGACAACTCCTTCTACTGACTGCCCTGCCACCTTCCCTGGGGACCGGGCAGGTCCCCGCAACCGGGAACTCATTCCCGCACAACACAATCCGTCGGCGTCCATGATCACTCCTCCGAGTCCGGGAACTCGGGGCGGGGGGCGTCGAGCGCGTCCTGCACGGCGGCCACGATGCCGGCGCCGAGCTCCCGCACGTCGGGCGTAATCTCTTCCAGCGGATCGGATTTGCGCTTGCGCTGCTGCGGCACCGGGTCGCCGGGCGACCACACCGGCAGCTCATCGGCCTCGACCAGGGTCCATTCCTCGTGCCACGGCACCTGCCACACCTGACCCGCCAGCGAACCGACCACATCGCGGTAGCGGCGGATCTCGGCGGGCAGCCGGCCCGGCCGCGCGGCCACGGTGATCAGGCCCAGCACCTCACACGGACCGGCCAGCCCGGCGTGATGCTGGCGCAGCAGATCGTGGGCGCGGGTGAGCCCGGCGATGGTCTCGCGCGCCACCAGCACCACGAACGGGGACTCCCGGTCGAACACGCCCGGCCAGCGCCGATACGAATCCGCCGCCGGCGCAAGCACATGCGAGAGCGTCGTCGCGCCCGCGCCCCCGTGCACGCCGAGCAGCCACACCAGGGGCGCTCGGCCATCGCCGGGTACGGGTCGGTCCCAGATCGGTGCGCGGCGGGATTCCGGCGGCGGCACCACACCGGCCGCCAGCGCGGCCTCGGAGGCGGATCGGCGTTCCTTCATGGCTGCGGTCATGATGCCACTCCAGCAAGCAGGCGGCGATACGCGCGGCGTGTCTCTGCGGCCAGGTTGCTGTGCCGCACCAACTCTCCGCGTGCGAGGTGTGCGTCATAGGGTATCTCGACGACCTCACGGACCCAGCCGTCCAGATGTTCTCGCAAATGCTCAGCGATCCGAGAATCACTGCCCGGCAACTGATGTGACACGACAATGGTGGTGTCGCCGACAATGCCGTCACCCTGACCCTCGCCCTGCCCGCCGAACTGATCGTCGAGCCACTCCAGCGTCACGCGCAAGCGGTTGGCCGCATCCACGCGCGCCGGAATCGACAGCACCAGAGCGATATCGGCGTCCTCGAGCAGCGGGCGCAGATGCCGGCTCACGATCGGATTGCCGCCGTCGTAAACCGGGGTGTACCCGGTCTCGCCGAGCGCGCGGGCGACGGTCAGGTAGGTGGCGCGCCGGCGCAGCGGGGCGGGATCGCGCCACAGCAGGCCGATGCCGGAGGTGGCGCGGGAGAGACATTCCTTGAGCGGCGCGGCCTCGTCGTCGCCGCGGCCGTAGAGCCAGGCCTGCAGACTGATCGGGCTCAGGTGCTCGTCAGCGCCCCGCAACGCGAGATCGCTGCCCGCGAAAGTGCCGTCCACAGCGACGGTTTCGGCGCCGGCGGCGCTCATCTCCCCCGCGATGCCGAGCGTTGTCGTGGTGGTGCCCGCGCCGCCGCAACCACCCACCACCAGAATCGGGCGCGGCGCGGGACCGGCCTCGCCGGAGTCGCCGCGGCGCTTGCGCAAGCGCATCACCGGAGCCTTGGAACGCGCGGCACGGCCCGTCGATTCGCCCTCTTCGGGTTTCTCGTCGAGCCAGCGGCTCCAGTCCTGATCCATTGTCTCCGCTCTCCTCTTATCCGGCCGGAATGCCCGCGGCGGGTCCATGGTCGCCGATGATCGCGGGGGCCGTCATTTCGTTGTACGCCGCCACGACGGCGATCGGGCCGGAACGGGGTCCCGCCTCGGGTGTGCCGATGGATTGCGCAGTGCCGCTGTGGGAATTCAGCACATATAGAGCAACTCCACCGGCAATGGCTAGCAAAACAATGGCAACGATCAGGAACGCGACGGCGAAAAACCGCCGCCCCGTGCTGCGCCCGCTCGGCACGGCCGCGCGGTCGGCGACCGCGTCGAGCAGTTGCGAGGCCCTGTCGACCGCTCTCTGGGCGCGCTCGCCCGTCGATGCCACACCGGCTTCGCCACTCCCCGTGGGGAATTCGACGACAGTGCTGCCGCGGTAGCGCAGCGGCGGTGCGTAGGAGGCGCTCTCGCCGGAGTCGCTCATCCAGTCCGACCAGGCCCCGTCGAAGTGGTTGCGCCGCAGCACCGATTCGGGCACCGGCGGAATCTCGAGCTCGGGTTCGTCGTGGATGTAGTGCGGGTAGCGGGCCGGGCCCTGCTCGTCGGCGAACGCCGAGTCGGCGTCGGGCCGTTCGGGGGCCGGAGCCTGTGCGTCGAGTTCCAGGGCGGGGTACCAGCGCGACACTTTTTTGTACGACTTCAACATTCCCGCTGCGGGCACGTCGCTCGGCATCGTCTGACCCTCTCGGCGGTCGGTCGTGGCTGACGGTGTGTTGTCGTCGGTGATCGTCGGTACTGTGCAGCCCGCCGTCGTCGCGTCGCCACGGGCGTCGCGCACGAAACGGTCCCGATCGGAAATTCTCTCGCATGAACAGGATTCCAACGACTCGACGCGCCGGACGACACTCCGTTCAATCCGCGCGCGCGTGCGAGTAGCAGGGTTCGCGACATCGTGTGAACGCCACGCCGACGGGGCGGTCTTCCCTGTGGACGACGCAGAATCTACATTAACAAGACCAAGAATTTTGGAGGTTTTGTGAAGACAGCAGACATTGCCGCGGTTGTGACCGGTGGCGCGTCGGGACTCGGACTGGCCACCGTGCGGGAACTGCACGCGGCCGGCGCGAAGGTCGTTATCCTCGATCTTCCCTCGTCCGACGGCAAGGCCATCGCCGAGGAACTCGGTGAGCGCGTGGTGTTCTCGCCCGGTGACGTGACCAGCGAAGCGGATGTGACCGCCGCGCTGGACGCCGCCCAGGAGCTCGGCACGCTGCGAATCGCGGTGAACTGCGCGGGAATCGGCAATGCCATCAAGACGGTCGGCAAGCAGGGCGCGTTCCCGCTGGAGTCCTTCTCCAAGATCATCAACGTTAACCTGATCGGAACGTTCAACGTCATCCGCCTGGCCGCCGAGCGCATCTCGGCGGTCGAGGAGGCCGACGGCGAGCGCGGCGTCATCGTCAACACCGCGTCGGTCGCCGCCTACGACGGCCAGATCGGCCAGGCCGCGTACTCCGCCTCCAAGGGTGGCATCGTGGGCCTGACCCTGCCGGTCGCCCGCGACCTGGCCTCGTACAAGATCCGCGTGATGACCATCGCGCCGGGCCTGTTCCACACGCCGCTGTTCGCGACCCTGCCGCAGCAGGCCATCGACGCCCTCGGCGCGCAGGTGCCGCACCCGTCGCGCCTGGGCGACCCGGCCGAGTACGCGGCGCTGGTCCGCCACATCGTGGAGAACCCGATGCTCAACGGTGAGGTCATCCGCCTCGACGGCGCGATCCGCATGGCCCCGCGGTAATCAGCAGGGCCACACGGTGATCACCGCGGCGATCACCTGGTGACGGCACCGGCGCGGGCACTCGCCCGCCCGGTGCCGTCGCCGTTTCCGCGCAGCGCGAGCAGCTGCCGGGTGTGGCCGGGGATTTCGACATCGATCAGGCCGATGAACAGATTCCGCAGGGGCATGGCCTGATCCAGCAGTAGTGCGCCCGCGGACAGCAGGCGGGTCGGCACCGGGCTGTCCAGTTCCGCGTCGCTGAGCGCGGGCCCGCCGAAACCGCACAGCATCTCGGCCTGGCGGCGCAGGCGTTCGCGCAGGCCGGGAAAACCGCCCGCGAGATCGACGACGCGATCGATGGTCCAGGTGTCGAGGGCGAGGCGATTGTCGTAGGTGGCGTGCTCCCCTGCCGCCACCGCCGACGCGGCGGCCATGGTGGCGGCGGTGACAAGGGAGACGTGGGCCAGGATCCGCTCGGCGCTCCACTCCCCCGGCGGAGGCGGCAGCGGCGGGCCCGAATCCGCCACGGCGGCAGCGGCTTCCAGCAGGGTGTCGTAGACCTCGCGCAGCGCGGTGGCGTCGAACATCAGGCGTGGGCCTGCGACATTTCCCAGGGCGCCTGCGGCAGTACGGCACCGGTCTCCAGCAGCGACTTGAGGTTGGCCAGCACGGCGGGCCAGCCGCTCGAAATGCCCTGTAGCATTTCCTGATTCGGCAGGTTCTCGTGGGTGACGGTGAGCCGGACGATGTCCTGGTGGGACTCGATGAGGAAGGTCACCACCGACGGGGCGCGGTCCGCTCCGATCGAATCCTCGAAGGTGAGGACGAGGCGGCGGGGCTCGTCGACCTCGAGGACCTTGCCGACGACATCGATCTTGTCCGAGCCGTCGACGCGGCGGTGCTCCCATTCCGAACCGGGCTGCCAGTCGGACACATTCGCGTGCCCCCAGTACTGCGCGGTCAGGTCGGCGTCGGTGAGGGCCTTCCACACCTGCTCGGCGCTGGCGTGGATGTAGGTGACGTAGACGTAGTTCGGCACGGTGGCGGTCATGGCGTACTCCTCTGCCTGGTTTTTGACGGCGCGCAGGACATCCAGCCGGGGGCGATCGAAGACGGAGATCCAGCGCTGTTCGATGTCGTGAATCGGGGTCGGATTTATGTAGTGCACCCGTTCGCGACCGCGCCGCAGCACGGTGACGAGGCCGGCCCGCTCCAGGATGTCGAGGTGCTGGGTCACCGACTGGCGGGCCATCTCGACCCGTTCGCACAGCTCGCGCAGGGTCTGGCCATTGTTCTCCCGCAGCCGGTCCAGCAGCAGGCGGCGGGTGGAGTCGGCCAGGGCCTTGAAGACCGCGTCCATCTCGGGTTCGGGTTGCACAGGAAAATTATGCAGGCATTTACCTGCATAAGTCAACGCCCTACCGCCGCACCCGGCCGGACGGGCGGCCCGGCACCCCGTCTTACGTGGGAATTTCGTTCTCGGACATGACAATCCGCGCATTCACCGTCAAGATGTTGAACGGCCCTCGGCCAGAACTGACATCGTTGTCTCAGCAGCGCCCGGTGTTTCGCGGCGCGGACAGGAGCGCCCGTGGCGACGCCGCAGACCTCGGACCTCGTCTCATCGGTGATCGTGGAGACGATCCGGCCGGCGCGCATCGGGACCAGGCTCGCCCATCCGATGCTGCGCACCACCGTGCAGCAGTTCCTGCGCGCCGGAGCCTGGGTCGCCGACCTCGGCCCGCGCCCCGCGCACCTGGTGTTCCGGATGACGCGACTGTCCGAGCAGCCCGCCCGGGTGCTCGGCACCCCGCGCGGCACCCGCCGCGAACCGGTGCGGTTCGAGCACTGCGACGCCGAATGGCTGTGGAGCGCACCGGTTCCCGATCCGCGGGTGGACCGCGACGCCGCGATCCTGTACCTGCACGGCGGCGCGTTCATCGCGGGCGGGCTCAACAGCTACCGCCGCCACACCGCCCGCCTGGCCGCGCTGAGCGAGCTGCCGGTGCTGACCGTCGACTATCGGCAGCTGCCCGACGCCCACCCCAACGAGAGCCTCGACGACGCGCTCACCGCCTACCGGCACCTGCTGGCCGAGGGGTTCCCGCCCGGGAAGATCGTCGTCGCGGGCGATTCCGCGGGCGGCGGACTGGCGCTGCGGCTGGCGCTGACACTGCGCGAGCTGGGTCTGCCACTGCCCGTGGCACTGTCGGTGACCTCGCCGTGGGCGGATTTCGACTCCGCCGCCCGCCTCGCGCACCCCAATGCCCGCTACGACGCGGTGCTGCCCGCGGTCGGCCCCGACATGGTGGTGCGCCGCGGTATCGCCGTGGACGGCGAGCTGGATCCGAGCTGGTCGGTGGTGAACCACGACTTCACCGGTCTGCCGCCGATTCTGCTGCAGGTCGGCTCCCGCGAGATGCTGCTCGCCGACGCGCTGGCGGTGGCGAAACGCGCCGAGGCGGCGGGTGTCCCGCTGCGCCTGCAGGTGCGGCCGAGCGCCCCGCACACCCTCATCCACCTGGGCGCGGACCTGCTCGCGGACGGCCGGGACGCCGCCCGCGACGCGGCCGATTTCCACCGTGCGATGATCGATCCAGGTCGCCTCGGCCGCAGCGCCGCCTGATCCGCACCGGCGGTCCCGACCCTCCGATCCGAGAGGCTCCGATGTCCCAGCCCGCCAATGCTTCTCAGTCCGCCCATGCTTCTCAGCCCGCGATCCTCGTCACCGGGGCGGCCGCCGGTATCGGCCGCGCCATCGCCGCGCGATTCGCCCGGGAGGGCTGGACCGTCGGCCTGTACGACATCGACGCCGACGCGGTCGCCCGCACCGCCGCCGAGATCGGCGGCCGGACCGTGACGGGGGCCTTCGATGTCACCGACCCGGCGGGCTGGGATCGGGCCCTGAAGGACTTCGACGACGCGACCGGCCGGCTGGACCTGCTGGTCAACAATGCGGGCATTCTGGTCTCCGGGCCCTTCGGCGAGATCCCGGTGGAACGCCAGCACCGTCTCGTGGACGTGAACGTCAAGGGCGTCCTCAACGGCTGTCACGCCGCCCTCCCCTACCTGCGCCGCACCTCCGGCAGCCGGGTCATCAACCTGGCCTCGGCCTCGGCACTCTACGGTCAGCCCGGCCTGGCGACCTACGGCGCGACCAAGGCCGCGGTGCGCAGCCTGACCGAGGCCCTCGACCTCGAATGGCGGCACTACGGCATCACGGTCAGCGACCTGCTGCCCCTGTTCGTCGCGACCGACATGATGACCGAGGTGAGCCGCGGCTCGAAATCCGCGACCACGCTGGGCGTCCACCTCACCCCCGACGATGTCGCGGAAGCGGTGTGGCACACCGCGATCGGACGCCGCCCGCTGTCCGGGCCGCACGTCCTGGTCGGCCTGCAGACCAAACTCACCGGCCTCGCCACCCGCCTGTCCCCACCCTTCCTGACCCGGGCGGTGGTGGGCTGGATCAGCAAGGCCGATTCGCTGCGGTAGTGCCTCGCTGCGGGCGCGCTCAGAGGCGCGGGCGGCGTGCGCATCACCTGACCGGCAGTGCGGGCGCGATGTCCGACTCCGGCGTGCCCGGCTGCGCGGCGGTCCGCGCGGGCGGTGTGGCGCGCATCGGCCGGGCCGCCACCGCCCTCGCCAGGATCGACGCCAGGCCCAGGTAGCCGCGCAGCGCGGGGATCGAAAGTGCCAGGGAGACTACGGTTTGCGTGGTTCCGGCCGGGAGCGGGCGACCGGCGAATCGATCGGCGAGCCAGTTCTCGCACAGGGGCGCGGCCAGCAGTCCCAGGATGGCGTGACCGCCCAGCACATCGCGCAGATAGCGGACCGAGGCGCCCTCGGCCCGGTAGCGATCGACCAGCCGATCCACATTGCCGCACGCAATGACCAGATCGTGCACGCCCTGCACCACGAGCACCGGGAACCGCGGCGCTCGCGCACCCGGTTCGACATCGGCCAGGACGGCCCGCACCTGCGGCAGGGTCCGCAGCGTGGCCAGGCCCGAACCGTCGCGATCCTGGAGCCGGGACCGGCCGCTGCGCAGCAGGAGTGGAATCGTGGCGCTGGTTTCGGCGCGGTCGAGCAGGTCGAGGGACGCGGCGTCGAGGTGCTCGCGCAGGGTGCGGTCCAGGGCCGGGTAGGTGCGGCGCAGTCCGGCCAGGCACAAGGTGGCCAGCCCGGCGAAGGCCGAGCCGTTGAGCCGGAAGAAGGTCGATTCGAGGTCCCCCACCGGCGAACCCAGCACCGCGGCAAGGATATTCAGCTCCGGGGCATAGCTCGCCGCGAGCTCGGCGGCCCATACCGTGGCCAGGCCGCCGCCCGAGTACCCCCACAACGCCACCGGCGAATCACCGGGCCGCGCCAGAAAATTCAGGGTGGCGCGCAGGCCGTCCAGGGTGCGGTGACCGGGCTCGCGCGGGGCCCCGAACCGCCCCGCGGTCCCGGTGTGGTCGGGCACCGACACCACCCAGCCGCGGGTCAGGGCGTGCTCGATGAGCAGCAGCTCGAACTGCGGAACCGAGCCCAGCGCCCGCGCACCGCGACGGAACGCGTACGACGGCAGGCACTTCGAGGCAACGGCGTCGATGACGCACTGGAAGGAGACGAGCGGCCGGTCGGCGGCCGGGTCCGCACCGGACGGCAGCAGCACCGTGGCGACCGCCGCCTCGGCGCGGCCGTGCAGGTCGGTGCTGCGGTACAGCAGCTGGGAGGCCGTGACGCGTTGCGGAATGCGGCCCAGCAGAGCGAGTTCCACCGGACGCGAACGCAGGACGGCCCCGGGCGCGACCCGGTCGAGTCCGCGCGGACGCCGGTAGAACGGGTCGTGCTCGGGCAGCAGCGGTTGCGGATGGTCGTCCCGCGGCGGCTGCGGCGCCCCGGTTGGATACGCGATCATGCCAATCCCCTTTCGGCCGACGGTTATCCGGTAGCGGTCCGCGCGCTCGTCTCGGTCCGGGACGCCAGCGCGAACCGCAGTTCGCTGCGGCGGGCGACCGCGAGTTTGCGGTACACCCGCGTCAGGTGCTGCTCCACCGTACTGGTGGTGATGTTCAGGGCCTCGGCGATATCGCGATTGCGCTGACCGAGCGCGGCCAGTTCGGCCACCCGCCGCTCGGCCGGGCTCAAGGCGTCGAAACCGGTGTCGACCAGGGTTTCTCGCGCGGCCGGCACCGGGTCGACCTGCAGCCGCGCCAGGAGCGGTTCGGCCCCGCAGATCTCGGCGAGTCGCGCCGCCTCCCGCAGCGGGGGCCGGGCCCGGTCCGACTCCCCCAGCGCCCGGTAGGCGTTCCCGAGATCGGCTAGCACCGTGGCCAATTCGAGTTCGTCGCCACCCGAGCGGGCCAGCGCCGCCGAGCGGCGCAGCAGCGTCACCCGCCGCAGCGGATCGCTGGTCGCGGCGAGCAGGCGCAGCGACACCCCGCCGGTGTGGTGCTGCTCGGCTCCGCCGATCAGGTCGAGGTGCCGGGTCACCAGATTCCGCACCTGCCGCTGCTGCCCGGATACCAGGCCGGCCGCGGCCAGGTCATTGCGCCACGGCGCCAGCCAGGCGAAGTCCATGTCCCACTCGTCCATCAGCCGCCCGCACCGGCGGAAGTGCCGCAGCGCCTCCTCGGGCCTGCCGGTGGCCAGGCAGTGCTCGCCGCAGGCACGCAGATAGCCCAGCGCGAAACGGGATTCGAACATGGCGCGCGGCATCGGCCGCTCCAGCTGCGCGGCGGCCTCGGCGTGCCTGCCCTGTGCGGTGAGCGCGCGCACCAGCACCGCGACCGCCCGGCCCAGCCACACCCCGAGCTGTTCGGCGGGCAGCAGATTGAGTGCCGCCAGGGCGTGCCCGGCCGCCTCGACCGGATTTCCCTTGCGCAGCAGCGTCTCCGCGCGCGCCGAGGCGAACAGCGCCTGCCAGGTCGGGGCGCGGCGCGCGGTGGCCTCGGCCAGCAGGGCGGTACACCAGGCGTCGGCCGCGTCGAGGCGATCGGTGTGCAGCAGGCAGTCGACCGCCGCCACCAGCACCTCGACGGTGGCGGGGGTCAGCCGGTGGTGTGCCAGGATGCGCTGGGCCGCGGCGGCGGTCTCGGCGGGCGAGCGCTGCTCCCACAGTCCCGCCAGCAGTGCGGCGGCCTGCCGGTGGGGTGAATCCCGGTCCGGCGACGGCGATTCCGGGCCGGAGCGGGCGCGGGCCGGCCACGGATGCCGTTGCGCCTGCACCGGATGCGTGTAGCGCAGCCACGCCCCGACGAATTCGAGCCGATCGGCCGCCGCCGCGTCCGTGCTGCGACGCAGCTGAACCAGCGCGTGATCGGCGTGCAGGACATGACCGTGCCACAGCATCTGCAGCACGGTCATGGGCAGCTCCGGATACGGCACCCGCCCGGTGCGCAGGGCCGCCTTGAGCCGGCCGAAATTGCGGGTGCGGCACGACGGGTTGATCCGCCACTCCACCGCCACCAGCCGGGTCGCGATGGCGGCCCGCTCGTCGGCGCGTCTGCTGGCCCGATAGGCCAGCTCCAGATAGGTTCCGGCGCTGTCCAATTCATCGGCGTCGAAGGCGCGGTCGGCGACCTCCAGGAGCACCTGCGCCGCCCACGAGCCGCGGGCGTCGCCCGCCTCGACCAGGTGCCGGGCCACCGTCGCCGCGGGCAGGCCCTCCCGGAAGAGCAGTTCGGCGGCCCCGGTGTGCAGGGCGCGCCGATCCTCGTCGGGCAGGTCCCGCAGCACCGGGGCCGCCAGCTCCGGGTGCGGGCGGCACTCCCCCACGATCAGCCCGGCCGCCGCCAATTCCGCGACCACCGCCCGGATCTCGTCGAGTTCCGTGTCCAACAGCGCCGCGACCCGGCCCACCCCCGCGGCGGTCCCCAGCACCGCCACCGCGCGCGCGACCCGCAGCCGCTCCGCGTCCGCCGCGCTCACCTGGGTGGCGACCGCCCAGCTCGTCCTGGCGCCGGCCCCCACCGGCATATCCCCTCGGTCCCGAGCGACCGACCATGCCATCTGACGTCCCTTTCACCGATCGGGATGCGCCCGACTGACAGGCGTGGCACGGCGAGCTTCGGTGTGCTGGAGCGGCATCATTGCAGCGAGGGCGCGTGGGCGCCCAGGATCAGCCGGGGCACAACGGTTTCGAAATGTACTGCCAAACAGTGTATTTCACATCCGCCTAAGAGGTGGTGACGAGCGCGTGCGGGCGATAGACCAGGGCGGCCGCCGACGTGTCGTCCACCGCCAGGAACACCACCGCGCGCGCCTCGTCGAGCATGCCCTGGGTGGCCGCGCTCAGATACGCGTGCACCGGGCCCGCGGAATACGGGTCGCCGACGAAGGGGTCGATTCCGGCGACCGCGGCCGAGGGCACCCCGATCCGGTAGGCCACCCGCTCGCGGAAGCCGGGGGCGGGGGCCGGGGCCAGCAGTACCGCGCCGCCGGTGGCGAAGTCACCGGGCTCCAGTCCTTCACCGGCCAGGCATTCGCGCAGCGCGGCCTCGGCCAGCGCGAGCGGGTCCCCGGTCTCGGTGCGCACGGTCAGCGCGGTGCGGCCGCCGGTGCCGGCCGTATCCAGGTCGGCCCACGCGGTCGGGGCGAGCGCGCCCGGGGTCTCGGTGGTGTAGATGCGGCCGAAACCGCCCGCGCTGTCGGAAGAATGCAGCAGGATGGCCGCACCGCTGGCGGCGTACGGGAAGTCCTCGCGATCACGCTCGGTGGACGGGTGGGTGTCGCCGGCCACGATGAGCGCGTACTCGACATCGCCGAGACCGGTGAAGCACTGCGCGGCCATGAGCGCGTGCACCACCCCGGTGCCGCCGTTGAGCAGGTCGAAGGAGAACGCGGGTACCCGCCCGGTCGCGTACTCCAGGCCCACCTCGAGGCGCTTCTGGATCAGCGCGGCCACCGCGGGTTCGGCGATATTGCTGTCCCGGAACACCCCGGCATTGACCACCAGGCCGACCCGGTCGGCGGAGACCTCCGCCGCCGCCAGCGCCTGCGCGCCGGCGCGGGCGGCCAGCTCGAAGTAGCTGCCGGTGTCGGCGTCGGTGCAGACGGCCGCGGAAACGATTGCGGTGCTCATGGATTCAGGCCTCCAGCCGGGAGATGGTCGCGGCGAGGTGCCCGGAGACCACGCCGGACGCCTCGGGGATCAGCAGCACCTTGGAGCCGCGCGGAATCCGGCCCTGTGCCAGGTGTTCGCGCAGCACCAGGAAGTGCGAGGTGGACGCGGTGTTGCCGTATTCGGCGTAGACATTGAGCGCCTGCGGCATCGGGGTGTCGAAGTGCCGCTCGGTCAGCGAGCTGATGTAGTCGATGGCCGGGCCGCTGAACTGGTGGTGGATCCAGTAGTCGTACTTCTCGCTCTCCCAGGCCCGGCCGGTCTCCAGCAGGAAGTCGGCCATGCGCGAAATGCCCTGCAGGAAGCGGGATTCGCTGGCCAGCGCGCGGTTGTCGGTGTACATGGCGATGCCGGTGGTCTTGTCGCTGGGCATGCCGATGCAGTGCTCGGCGCCGGCCGAGGTGGTCATGAGCTCGATGTAGTGGATCTCGTCCGCGTCGTCGCCCTGGTCGTCGACCACCACGGCCACGGCCGCGTCGCCCACGGTCAGGGCGGCGAACTGCGGGTCGTAGGGCTGGGAGATCTCGCGGGTGGCGGTCTCGGCGATGGGGGTGATCTGCTCGCCGCTGACCACCAGGCCGCGGCGCACCACACCGGACTTGATCATGCGGTCCAGCACCAGCACGCCTGTGATCATGCCCGCGCAGGCATTGGACAGGTCGAAGTGCAGCGCCCCGCCCGCGCCGATGGCCGCACCCAGCTGGGCGGCGAAAGACGGTGCGAAACAGTACTGCCCGGGCCCGGTGAAGCGGGTGATCGACACCGAGATGATGACGTCCAGGTCCGCGGCGTCGTAGCCGGAGCGGGCCAGGCAGTCCTCGATGGCGTGGCGCGCCAGCGCGAACGACGATTCGTAATTCTCCGGATCACTATTGTGCACGCGCCGGTTCTTGATTCCGGTAATTCGTTCCAGGTCCAATGCCCTGGGTACCGAAAGGCTGTTGATCACGTCCTCGGTGGAACGGATGGTCGTGGGTGTGTACGCACCGATCGATTCGAAGCGTGTACGCATGTGGCCCCCTGCTCTCTGGACTGAGCGTGTCCGGTCGAATGTGGCTGCGGCGGCCGCAATTCGGTGTCCCCCGAGCCGGCCCCGCTGATAATCCCGTAGCCCCGATGCCAAGTGAAACGCTACCGTACCCACCGGTAGACGAGTGTCCCACGCGCCTCACCAATCACAGTGCGCTCGAGCGATTTTCACGGCGTAACCGCTGGAAGGAAGTGGTGCGCACGGCGATCGGCGAATGGTCGCCGTGTCACCCCGTAGGGGTGGAATAGGGGGTTGCGAAGAACCGGTGTCGGTACCCGGGGACACACTAAAACTGTTGTATATCAAACGAATACGGAGCGCCACGTCTAGCGGTCCGACATCACCCCGTGTAGCCTCACCGATACATTCCTCGCATTCCTCGACAATTCACTGGGGGAAGTGTGTCGCATTCCTTGCCCACCATTTATTGGCGCGCTCTCGATCGTTTCAGCGATATCGTCGCCGCCCATCCCGAACGGGAGGCGGTGATCTATGCCGACGGCAGGAATCGGGACGGCCTGCCCGATTACCGTCACCTCACCTACGCCGAACTCGACGCGTGGTCGGACACCATTGCCGAGCGGTTCGCCGAGGCCGGCGTCACCCGCGGCGTGCGCACCATCGTGCTGGTGCGGCCGGGACCCGAGCTGTACGCCGTCCTCTACGGGCTGTTCAAGATCGGCGCGGTGCCGGTGGTGATCGACCCGGGCATGGGCATGTTCAAGATGCTCCGCTGCCTGCAAGCCGCCGACGCCGAAGCCTTCGTGGGCGTCACCGAGGCGCAGGCACTGCGCATCGTGTTCCGCGCCTACTTCCGCAAGGTGCGGATGGCGGTCACGGTCGGGCGCTCGTGGTGGCAGGGGCCCACCCTCGAAAGCTGGGGCCGCACACCGGCTTCCGCGCTGCCCGAACGCGAGCCCGCGCCCGATGACGAACCGCTGCTCATCGCGTACACCACCGGCAGCACCGGGCCTGCCAAGGCGGTGGTGCTCACCCACGGCAATCTCAGCGCCATGATCGACCAGGTGGACGCCGCGCGCGAGCACGTCGCGCCGGGCACCTCGCTCATCACCGCGCCGGTGGCGGGCATCCTGGAGCTGCTGCTCGGATCCCGGTGCGTGCTACCGCCGCTGATTCCCTCCAAGGTCGGGGCGACCGATCCGGCGCACGTGGTCGACGCGGTGCAGCGGTACCAGGTGAAGACCATGTTCGCCTCCCCCGCCGTGCTGATCCCGCTGCTGCGGCACATCGAGCAGACCGGGGCGGCGCTGCCGAGCATCCAGAGCATCTACTCCGGCGGAGCGCCCGTCCCGGACTGGTGCATCGCGGCGCTGCGGCAGGTGCTGCCCGAGCCGGCGAAGGTGTACTCCGGCTACGGCGCGACCGAGGCGCTGCCCATGGCGACCATCGAATCCCGTGAGCTGCTGGGCGATCTGGTGGAGCAGGCGCACACCGGGTACGGGGTGTGCGTGGGCACGCCCGCGCTCCACGTGCAGGCGCGCATCATCGCCATCACCGACGATCCGCTGCCGGACTGGGCGGAGGCGGAGGCGCGGGCAGCCGATCTGGCGGCGTCGCGCGGGATCGGTGAGCTGGTGGTGTCGGGGCCGAATGTCAGCCCCCGCTACTTCTGGCCGCAGGCGGCCAACCGGACCGGCAAGATCGCCGACGGCGAGGTGATCTGGCACCGCACCGGAGACCTGGCCTGGATCGACGATGCCGGGCGAATCCGCTTCTGCGGGCGCAAGAGTCAACGGCTGGAGACGGCGAGCGGGCCGATGTTCACCGTGCAGGTCGAGCAGGTGTTCAACACCGTCGAGGGCGTGGCCCGCACCGCGCTGGTGGGCGTGGGTGCGCGCGGGGACCAGCAGCCGGTGCTGTGCGTGGAGCTGGCGCCCGGAGCCAACCGGGCCGCGGTCGAGGACCGATTGCGCGGGCGGCGCGACGAATTCGACATCACCAAGCCGGTGGCGGAGTTCCTGTTCCATCCGCGGTTCCCGGTCGACATCCGCCACAATGCCAAGATCGGCCGCGAGAAGCTGGCGGTCTGGGCGGCCAAACAGCTCGACGGTTAGGGCCACAGCATGAGAAGCCCGGCGCCGCAGGTGGTTCCGCTGGTCACGCGGTTGTACTTCCTGGCCGGAATCGCCGCCCGGTTGTATCTGGTGGCCGGACTGATCGCCGCGGTGGCCGGGCGTGCCCCGTCGAATCCGGCGCTGCGGCTGCTGTGGTGGGCCGGCGCCGCACTGTGCGCCGCGGATCCGGCCACCCGCATACCGGTCAGCATGGCCGCCGACGAACTGGCCAGCCGGATCGGCTGGGACACCGCGGCGCTGACGCCGCTCCTCGGCCGCGCCCGGCGACGCGACCACACACTTCTGGAGGCATCGTGAAAGCAGCAGCATCGTGAAGGCATTGGTGACGGGGGCCTCCGGCTTCCTGGGCGGCGCGCTCACGCGCCGGCTGGTGCGCGACGGGGACCACGAGGTGGCGATTCTGGTGCGGCGCACCAGCAATCTGCGGGACCTGGCCCCGGTGCTCGACCGGGTGCAGCGGGTGGTGGGCGATCTCGGCGACCCCGACTCGCTGGAACGCGCCGTCGCCGGGGTCGATGTCGTGTTCCACAGCGCCGCCCGCGTGGACGAGCGCGGCACCCGCGCCCGCTTCTGGACCGAGAACGTCGCCGCCACCGCGCGATTGCTGGCCGCTGCCCGGGCGGCGGGCGCGCAGCGGTTCGTGTTCATCTCGAGTCCGAGCGCGCTCATGGACCGTGACGGCGGCGACCAGATCGATATCGACGAGTCGGTTCCGTATCCCCGCCGCTACCTCAACCACTACTGCGAGACCAAGGCCGCCGCCGAACGCCTGGTGCTGAAGGCGAATACGCCCGGATTCATCACCTGCGCGCTGCGGCCGCGGGCCATCTGGGGTGCGGGCGATCGATCCGGTCCCATTGTGCGGCTGCTCGAACGGGCGGCGGCCGGGACCCTGCCGGATCTGTCGGCCGGGCGCGAGGTATACGCCTCGCTGTGCCATGTCGACAATATCGCCGAGGCCGCGGTCAGGGCCGCTGCCAGCGAGAATGTCGGCGGCAAGCCGTATTTCATCGCCGATGCGGAGCGGACCGACGTGTGGGGGTTCCTCGGTGACGTCGCCGCGGACCTCGGTTATCCGCGGCCCGGCCGCAGGCTCGATCCGCGCGTGGTGGCGCTGGTGGTGTCGGTGATCGAAAACCTCAGGCGGGTACCGTATCTCGCCGAACACTGGACGCCGCCGCTGTCGCGGTACTCGGTGGCGGTGATGACCCGCTCGGGCACCTACGACACCTCCGCGGCCACCCGTGATTTCGGATACCGGCCCGTCATGGACCGCGACACCGGCATGACCGAACTGAAATCCTGGATCCGCAGCGGGGAGGTGATCGCCGGATCCACCCGCTGACCAGCGCTCGGACGCTCCCCGCAAAACTTGTGTTACGCGCGGTACCGGCTAACATGGCTGGTACCGCGCGAGGGTGAGTCGGTGCTGACGGCCCTCGAGGCCGCAGACGCAGTGCAGCACCGCTACTCAATGAGGAGAGCGCCCGATGCCGGAGTTCGACTATCACGGCGTATCCGTCGCCTACGATCGCGCCGGGTCCGGGGATCCGATCCTGTTCCTGCACAATATCGGCGGTGACCGGCGCATCTGGGTGAACCAGACGCGCGCGCTGGCGGCCACCAACACCGTGTACGCGCTGGACCTGTTCGGCTACGGCGACTCCGACTCACCCGCGGACGGCTACACCGTCGACAACTACGTGCGCATGGTGTCGGAGTTCATCGACACCCACGGGCTCACCAATGTGACGATGGTCGGCAACTGCTTCGGCAGCGCGCTCTCCCTGCTGTACGCACGCCGCAACCCGCAGAATGTGCGTGCCCTGGTGCTGTGCAGCCCGCTGACCGCCGCCACCCTACGGCCCACACCCACCGGATGGACCGCGCGCGCGGCCGCCCAACTCCCGCTCGACTCGGTCGCGGGCGCGATCCGGCTGCCCGGTTTCGCCGCGAATCTCGTCGTCCGCGAACAGCTCGGCCCGCGCGGCCGCGGCATGGGCGCCTCCCCCTTCACCGGCCTGCGCCACCGCTGGAGCGAACCCCGCCGCCTGCTCCCACCCGCGGCCATCGCCCGCGACCTCCCGAAGCTGGCCGTCCTCGACGACTTCCGTCCCGCCCCCGGCTTCCCGCCCATCACCACCGTCTGGGGCGCCAAGAACCACATCCTCTCCGCCGCCGCCGGCGCCCGCCTCAATGCGACGCTGTGCCCGTCCGAATCCATCGAACTCCCCGACTGCGGCCACCTGGTCATGCTGGAACAACCCGAAACCGTCACGGCCGCAATCCGTTCCGCCACCCGCACCGCCCTGGCCGGCTGACCAGGGCCCCGCCTGGTACATCTCGGTCGGCGCGGAGAACTACCTGGAGGGCAATGTCGGCGCATACCACTATGTTTCGTTCGTGCCATCCATGCCCGACCTCGATCATCTCGACGCGGACTGCGTCACCAGCCCGGCTCGGTACTGGATCAGTGCCGGGCCGCTCATGCTCTACGACAACTCGCAGCGGTAACCACTGCCCGGTCTCGTCGGGAAATCCGGATCTGGTGGGACGCTTCGCAGGTCAGCCTGCCGCGCGATGCAGCAGGGCGGCCAGCTCGTGGAGTCGTGCGGTCAGTTCCGGGGGGTCGATGACGCGGAACTCGAAACCGAAGCCCGCAACGTAGATGGCGATGGCGTCGAGGGAATCGGCGCCGGTGTGCAGGATGCAGGTGTCCGGGTCGACGGCCTCGAGGACGCCGACGGTCGGGGCGATCAGCTCGGCGGCCCGTTCGGCGGAGGTCAGCAGGGTGATGCGGGCCTGATAGCGGTACGGCGCGGTGGTGACGCCGCGAGAGACCTGAGCGGCGGCGTCGGGGGCCTCGCGTGGTGTGAAGCGGGGGCCGGTGGGGATGCGCGGGGTGAGGCGGTCGACGCGGTAGGTGCGCCAGTCCTCGCGGTCCACGTCCCAGCCGGTCAGGTACCAGCGGCGGCCGATGTGCACCAGGCGGTGCGGTTCGGTTGTCCGGCGCGAGGATTCGCCCTCGTGGGTGCGGTAGTCGAATCGGAGGCGATGCTGGTCACGGATGGCCGCGGCGATGGCGGTCAGGGTGTCCGGGTCGACGCGCGGGCCGCCATCGGGGACGGCCACGGTCGCGGCCTGCAAGGCCGTCACCCGATGCCGTAGCCGCGAGGGCAGCACCTGCTCGAGTTTGGCCAGCGCCCGCAGCGAGCTCTCCTCGATGCCCGCGATCGTCCCGCCCGCCGCCGTGCGCAATCCCATGGCCACGGCGACTGCCTCGTCGTCGTCGAGCAGCAGCGGCGGCAACTGTGCGCCCGCGCCCAGCCGATATCCGGCCGCGCCGGCGGTGGCGTCGACCGGATAGCCGAGGGCGCGCAGCTTGTCGATGTCGCGGCGCACGGTGCGCACGTCGACCGCGAGCTGGGCGGCCAGTTCCGCGCCGCTCCACTCGCGCGGGGTCTGCAGCAGCGACAGCAGGCGCAGCAGCCGGGCGGAAGTTTCCAACATGAATTCGATTCTGCCGCACAGCTAGGGCAGAACCTGTCCTAACTTCCTTCTACCGTGGTTCTCATGAGCGAACAGATCACGCCCTTCCGCATCGACATCCCCGCCGAGCAGCTCGACGACCTGCGCCGGCGACTCGATGCCGCCCGTCTGCCCGCCCCGCTACCGGGCGACGACTGGGACACCGGCGTTCCGGTGCACTGGTTGCGCGCGCTGGTCGACCACTGGCGGACCGGATACGACTGGCGCGCTGCCGAGGCCGAGCTCAACCGGTATCCGCAATTCGTCACCGAGATCGAAGGGCAGCGCATCCACTTCCTGCACATCCGCTCCGCCGAACCGGGCGCGGTGCCGCTGCTGCTCACCCACGGCTGGCCCGGTTCGATCGCCGACTTCCTCGACGTCATCGGCCCCCTGAGCGATCCGCGCGCCCACGGCGGCGATCCGGCCGATGCCTTCCACCTGATCATTCCCTCGCTGCCCGGGTTCGGATTCTCGGGACCGGTCGGCGACTCCGGTTGGACCCGGGCCCGTATCGGCCGGGTCTGGGCGGAGCTGATGAACCGGCTCGGCTACGAGCGCTACGCCGTGCAGGGCGGCGACATCGGCGGCGCGGTCAGCCCCGAAGTGGCCCGCACGGCGCCGGATCGGGTAATCGGCGTGCACGTCAACGGCGGCCCGAACCTGCCGCCGCCCTCGGCCGCGGACGACATCGACGAACTCACCGAGCTCGAGCGGGACCGGGTGCGGCGCATCCAGGCGTTCATGCGAGAGGAGTTCGGGTACGTCGCGATTCAGTCCACCCGGCCCCAGGCCCTGGCATACGGACTGGTGGATTCGCCGGTGGGACAGCTGGCCTGGATCATGGACAAGTTCCGGGAGTGGACGCATCCGCGCGGCGTGGACCCGGACAAGATCATCGACCGCGATCGCCTGCTCACCACCGTCATGCTCTACTGGCTCACCGGCACCGCGGGTTCCGCGGCCTATGTCGGGTACGCCAACACCGGGGAGTGGGGTGTGCCCGGCGTGAATTCCGGTGTGCCGACCGCCGTCATCGCCTTCGCCCACGACGTCTGCATCCGCCGCTACTGCGAGCAGTCCAACACCATCACCCGCTGGGTCGACGTGGATCGCGGCGGGCACTTCGCGGCCATGGAGGAACCCGAGCTGCTGGTCGCCGACATCCGCGAGTTCTTCCGCGACCTGCGCTAGGTGTGCTCTCGCAGGAGCCGGTCTCCGTCATCGTGGTCGATGCGACGGCCAACGCCTCGTGTAGCGCCGCCCCCGGTGGCCGGCGCTGCACGAGGTTGTCGTGGTGTGTCTCAGGCGTTGACGCTGACGACTCCGGCGGCCCCGCCTCCGATGTAATGCACGCCGTCGAGGCCCTGAGCTTGGCTGAGGGTGTCGGTGAGGTGCCGGATGGTGACGCCGTCGAGGATGGAGTGGAAGTGGCCGTCCTCGGTGAAGTTCACATTGCCACCCTCGACGAAGGCCAGGAGCACGGTGTCCTCGGTGTTGTCGGCGGGGCAGACGAAGGTGTGCACCGAACCGGCCGGCTCGTAGAGGTAGGAGCCCGCGGTCTGCATCTGGTCCGGGTATTCCAGGTAGTGCCAGCGGCCCGCCAGGGTGTATCCCTGGGCGATGCCGGTGTGGTAGTGCAGTGGCACCGCGGCGCCGGGCTCGAAGATCGCGAGCACGACCCACTGGCCGGTCTCGAGGTCGAGGCGCAGCGGCTTGAAGTGGACACCGGGACCGAGAGCGTCGCGGATCAGCGGGATGTCGTTGGAATTGACGGTGAGCAGCTCGCCCTGGGGCAGGGCGACCAGCGGCAGCGGCGTACCGGTGCTGGTGGTCGCAGACTGCGGTGCGGCGGTGAGTGTCATGACTGTTCCTCTCGAGGGGTGATAGCGGCAGGTCGGTCGACGTTGCCGGAGGTGGTGCGAAGCTCGTTCCCGGACTCGGGCGAGTGCAGTGGGGTCGCGCCGACCTGGCTGCGCAGGTGCGGCAGGACATGGTGGGCGACGCGGTCGGGCTCTTCGAGCCACACCCAGTGCCCGGCACCGGCGATCTTGTGGATCTGCGCCGACGGGAACGGCTCGCGCTGCCGATCGGCCAGGTCGGTGGGGAGGTAGACGTCGGCGGTGCCCCAGACGACCAGGCAGGGGAAGTCGTGGCGACGCAGCGCCGCGGCCAGCGACGGCATCGAGGAGACCGAGGTGGACCGGTACAGGCGCAGGACGGCCCGCTTGGTCCCCCACGGCCGAAGATGCGCACCCACCTGGGCCACCCACCGGCGGTCCAGGCCGGGGTTGTCATGTCCGAGCAGGCTCCGCACCAACCGTGGGGTGGCACCGCGCTGGAACAGCTCACCCACCAGGGGCAGTCGCCAGACCCGGGCCAGCCGGTGCCAGCGGTAGCCGAGCATCACCCCGGTGTTGACCAGGGTGATGCTGGCGACCTTCTCGGGATGGTCAGCGGCCCACGTCAGCGCCCACGGGCCGCCGAAGTCATGCGCCACCAGATGCACACGCTCCAAGCCGAAGGCCGCGATGACGCCGTCGAGGTGACGGGCGTAACCGGCGACGGTGTAGTCCTGGTCGGCTCGTTTCTCGGCGCCGGCGAAGCCGGGCATGTCGGGGGCGATGACCCGGGCGAACTCGCTGACCGGCTCCATCAGGGACAGCCAGTCGGCGCCGCCGCCGGGGTTGCCGTGTACGAACACCACGGCCTCGGTGGGCGAGGCCTCGCGCGGACCACCCACCAGCACCGGCGATCTGACATCGCCCACGACGACCTGACGATTCTCGAACGCGGTACTCACGACAGGTCGACCGCCCACGGGTCGGTGGCCACCAGCGCCGAGGTGGTCAGTGCGGCAGTGCGGTGCCGGCCGACCTCCTGGTAGCCCGGGTCCATCACCATGTCCAAGAACGCGGACCGCGAGGGGTAGTGCACCAGCAGGATCGTGTCCCACCAAGCGTCGCCCTCGTGGCCGATGACGACACTGCCGGCGTCGCCGACGTACACGATCGAGGCACCCACGCGCTCCAGATGCGGCTGTACCTCACGGGCGTAACGCAGGTAGCTGTCGCGGCCCCCCTCGTCGTCGAACTTCAGCAGGTTCACCATGATCACCGGGCCACTGGCCTGCCCGGCCGCCTCGACCAGAGCACCGACCTGGTGCTCGGTCGGGTCGATGTACACGGATGACTCAACGGTCATGGCAGCCTCCTGGGCGATCGTCACAGGGCCACACGGCCCTGTGACGCAGGACACTACGAACCGCGGGCATGTGCCGTCTCGGTCAACCGCAACAGACTTCGACCGCCTCACTGTGCTGCCGCAACAGTCGGCAACTCACCGGTGGGGTCAGCTGGAGGAAAGCCCGCGCAAGGCAGGCAGCAGGGCCAGCGCCACGCGGAGATCGAGATCGCCGCTCCCGATCGCGTGACCGAGGATGCTCTCGGCCTGCCGGACCCGGTAGTTGACCGTGTTCGGGTGGATGTGCAGCCGCGCGGCGGCACGGTTGCGACTGTGGTTCTCCTCGAGATAGACCGCCAGCGTCTCGGCCACCCGATAGGTCGCCTCGTCGTCGGCGGCCAGGTCACCCAGCACACCGACGACGTGCGCCCGGGCCTGCTCAGGATCCACCGTGGCCATCGCGACCACCGCGACCTCGTCGTACCGGGTCACCGAGCCGGTCGCCGCCCCGATCAGGGTCGCCACGCGCCGGGCATGGCCGGCCTGCATCTGGCTGGCGCGGAAGCCCGCCAGCCCGTGGCCCGGGGTGCCCACCGCCAGCCGAGGGGCGAACTCGGGCGTGATCGCCTCGACCGGGATGACGGCCTTCCCGAGGTCTCCGTCGGCGAACACACGAGCCCGGCTGATCCAGGCGACGCTGCTCATCGCACCGCGGGGACACACCAGCACGGAATCGGCACCGACCAGCCCGCCCAGCTGCTGCAGAAGCCGGTTGAGCGCCGGCTGCGGATCCGAACCCTCCGGTGTCGACTCCACCCACGCGACCACACCGACGTGATGGCGCCCCAGCTCGTAGCCGAGCCGCGCCGAGGCCCGTCGCGCGTCGCGCTCACGACCGGACAGGATCGCCTCGACCGCCTCGACCCGGGCCGCCATCGCGCTGCGCATCCACTGATCGCGCTCGGTCTCGTACAGCTGCTCGGCCAGGCTCGAAGAGGTATCGATGAAGGCGAACAACCAGGCCGAGAGCAGATCTGCAGCCCTGGCCAGCACAGCGGGCTCCCGGGTGCGCTCTGAGATCCGCGCCAGCAGCCACTGCCACACGACCTGGTGGGCCAGCCGGTACGAGCGCAGCATCGGGGTCAGCGCCACCAACCGGTGCACCCCTGTTGTCGCCACCGCCACCGTGGCCTCGGGCAGGATCACCGCTCGAGGGTCACCGCCGCGCTGGAGCTGCCCCGAGACCGCCCGCAGCGACGCCTCCGCCGAAGCGACCTGCTGGGCGTAAGCCTCGGCGTCGGAGATGAACTCCGGTAACTCCGCACGCATCAGGTCGGTCACCTGGACGGCAAGGTCGCCGGCATGGGCACCGAGGTCGGCCGCGACTCCGGTGACCACGTCGTCCCAGATGCGCTTCGACTCAGGTTCCTGTAGTGGTGACCAACCCGACTCCATGCAGCGCACCTTACTGTCGCGACTGTCGCGGGACGACAGCTGTCCGGGTGAATGCTGGTGCTGTCGTACGAGCGTGTCAGCAGCGCCCACTCCTACGGTCCGATCATGCGTACTACGAAACACCTCGAGACCAAGGACCTCAGCGGCCGTGCTGTGGTCATCACCGGAGCGGGCAGCGGTATCGGCCGCGAGCTCGCCTTGCTGTGCGCGCGCAGGGGCGCCTCGCTCGCCCTGTGCGACATCAACCTCGCCGCCGTCGAGGCGACCGCGGAGCAGGCCCGACAGTTGGGCCGCGACGTCTCGACCGCGAAGGTCGACGTCTCCTCCGCGGACGAGATGGCGGCCTTCGCGGATTCGGTACGGGAGCGGTTCGGTGCCCCCGACCTGCTGGTGAACAACGCTGGTGTGGGCGTCTTCGGCGGCTTTCTGGACACCACCCTCGAGGACTGGAATTGGCTCGTCTCGATCAACCTGATGGGTGTCGTGCACGGTTGCACGGCATTCGTGCCGGACATGGTCGAGCGGGGCCGGGGCCACGTCGTCAACGTCGCTTCGGCCGCAGGCCTGCTGGCCAACCCCAGCCTGTCGGCGTACACGGCGACCAAGTTCGCGGTGCGCGGGTTCTCCGAGGCGCTGCGCATGGAGCTCGCGCCTCTGGGCATCGGAGTCACTGCGATCTGCCCCGGCGTCATCAATACCCCCATCACCGCCAACTCCCCGATCCGCGGTGCCGGTGGGGACGAGACGCGCAAGAAGCTCGGCGACCTCTACGCCAAGCGCGGGTACACACCCGAACGCGTGGCGGTCAACATCCTCAAGGCCGTCGACCGCAACACCGGCGTCGCCCCCATCGCCGCAGAAGCCCACCTGATGTACGCACTGGCCCGGTTCACGCCTCGCATCGCGGCGGCAGTCTCGGCCAAACTTGCCGCGGCCGCGAAATAGCCCGACAGCAAACTCACCGATGTCACCCGATCGGCCATTGGACGCTTATCGGGGATGAGCCCGAGCTGATCGGCGGAATCAGGAAACGAGGGGCCTGATCTGCTCGGCGGCGAAGCGGACGAAGCCGACCGGGTCCGGTTCGTCGGCGGTGGGCTGCAGGACCACGCTGGTGGCGCCGGCCTCGACCCAGCGGAGCACGGTATCGGCGATGACCCGGGCATCTCCTGCGACACCGATATCGGGAATTCCGTCGCGGTCCTGCCCGCGCAGGTCCGCGGCCACCCGCTCCGCGGCACCGGGACCGGTCGCCGCCAGCAGGTACACGACGATCGGATACGGCTGTGCCGCAAGCGCTTCGGGCCGCGCGGCCCGCACGATCCCGGCGGCCGCCCGAATCCCGTCGGCGGGTGTGGAGCTGGTGAGGATCACCCCGTCGGCGGCCTCCCCCACCACACTCAGCGTCCGCGGCCCGGTCGCGGCGGCCAGGATCGGCGGTGCGGCGGCCGGCGGCCAGTCCAGCGCGACGTCGTCGAGCCGGACATACCTGCCCTTCACCGTGATTCGCTGCCCGGCCAGCAGCGCCCGCAGCGCGTCGAGGTATTCGCGCAGCAGGGTGATCGGCGAGGCGACCCGCTCCCCCACCTGCCCCATCCATTCCTGAACCCCGTGTCCCACACCCCAGATCCCCCGCCCCGGGAACATCCGCTCCAGCGTCGCCAGCTCCATCGCGGTGACCGCGACATTGCGCAGCGGCACCGGGAGCACCCCCACCCCGACCCGCACCCGTTCACTCCACGCGAGCGCCGCTGCAGCCGTGGCGATCCCGCCCTCCAGGAAGCAGTCCTCCCACAGCCACAGCTCCTCGAGTCCCGACTCGTCCGCCGCCCGCACCACCTCCCGCAGCCGCTCGGGCGGTTGCTGCGGCCGGAACACCACTCCCAGGGTCGTCATACCCCATGCGTACCACGCCGGAGCCGGAAATGGCTGTGGCCCGGTCACATTCGCGACCGGGCCACCAAGGTTCGAACTCAGCCGAAGTGGCAGACGTAGTGGACCGGCTCGATGACCTCGATCTGGAAGCTGGAGTTGCCCGGCACCGAGAACGACTCGCCGCCCTTGTAGGTGACGGCCTCGGACTCGCCGGCCAGGGTGACGTTGCACTGGCCCTCGAGCAGCTCCATGATCTCCGGCGCACCCGTGTTGAAGGTCAGGGTGGCGGGGAGGATGACACCGATCGACTTGCTGGTGCCGTCGGCCAGTTCGATGTTGTGGCTCACACACTTGCCATCGAAGTAGACATTGGCACGCTTGGTGACGGTGACATTCTCGAACTTCATGCTGGTACGGGGCCCTTCCTACGGGTGACGACCGGCCGCGCGGGCCGGTCCGGTTCGCGCCGATCGTACCCGCGACCGCCGGGCAATCGTTCAGTCGGGCAGGGCGTCGAGGGCGCGGTCGGGCAGGGCATCGAGAGCCTGCGCCGTCAACGCCCGCCCCTGCTCGATGATCGGGGTGGCGCGATGGAAATCCATGGTGCCGCAGATGTTCTGCGGCACCTCGATCACCAGGTCCGGCGGGTGGGCGGCCAGATGCTGGCGGGTGAGGGCTGCCAGCATGAGATCGATGGCCCGCTGGGCGACATCGGTGGCACGGATGCTGCTCAGCGCCGGGGGCTGCGCCGGCACCTCCTCGACCGGGGTGCGCGCCCCGCCGAGCAGCTGCGCCGAGGCCCGCCACCACTGGGTGAACCAGTTCGTGCGCGGTTGCGCGCGGTCGTAGGCCGGGTCCGGCGCGCCCGAGAGGTCGACGCCGATGGTCATATCCGCGGGGCCCAGCGCCATGGTCGCCACCACCGGCAGCGGATCGAGCACACCGCCGTCCACCAGCACGTGCCCGTCGACGAGCACCGGGGTGATGAATCCGGGAATGGCGATCGAGGCCCGGATGGCGGCATCGAGTTCGCCGGCCTGGAACCAGGTCGACCGGCCGGTCGTCATATCGGTGGCCACCGCGACATACGGGATGGGCAGGTCCTCGATGTGCAGGGCGCCGAGCATCTCGCGGATCCGGTCGAGGACCTTGCTCGCGCGGATCACGCCCGGTTCGCTGAACGCCGGATCCAGCAGCCGCGCCACCTCGAACTGGCCGAGAGCGGTTGCCCAGGAGGTGAATTCGTCGAGCCGCCCGGCGGCGAACAGCCCGCCGACGAGTGCCCCCATCGACGATCCGGCCACGCCGACGATCTCGTAGCCACGCTCCTGGAGCTCGGCGATCACGCCGATGTGCGCGTATCCGCGTGCGCCGCCACTACCCAGGGCGAGCTTGACGCGCTTGCCCGTCGACATATGAATCTCCTACCCGAGAACTAGCAATCGAATCGCAAACCATGGTAGAGCTCGGTCGCCACCGGCTCGGTCGGTGGCCACCACGGAGGTAACGATCCGCTCCACATCGGGTCTCCATCCGATTGCCCCAACTCTGGAAGTTGGCAACCGCCACCAGAAGATTAGCTGGTCATATCGATGATTCCACAAGTCGTTCGAGCCGAATCCGCTGAATCCGGACGGGCATTCAGGCGTTATCGTGTCATCCCATGCTTGCTGAAACTCAGAACGTTCGTGTGGACAGTGAATTCGCGCGACTGCGGACAGTGGTGGTTTCGCAGAGTGAATTCCGCGCTCCAGCAAATGCCGAGATACTGGGCCACTCGATGCCGGTGGAACCCGGCGCGGTGGACATCCTGGACGCGGTGTGGGGTCGGGACTTCGGTGAGGTGTACCCGGACAAGCAGCGCAGATGGGAGGCCGAGCGGGACGAGCTCGCCGCCGCGCTCACCCGCCACGGCGTCGAGGTACTGCGGCCTCGGCTGTTCACCGCGGACGAGAAGGCCACCGCCGGCCCGATGGGATACGCCAACTTCTTCGTCCGCGACCCGTGGTTCACCATCGGCGAGCACGTGATCGAGGGCGTGCTCCAGTTCCCGCACCGGCGCATGGAGGTGCTGCCCAGCCGCGACCTGCTGCTGGACCGCGTGATGCCGTCTGCGGCGCAATACGTTTCGCTGCTCCAGCCCGGCAAGGCCGCGGTCGGCCACCCCGGACCAGGCCCGTTCCTCGAAGGCGGTGACGTCCTGGTGCTCGGCACGGACGTCTTCGTCGGCCTGTCCGGCATGGCCAGCAATGAGCTCGGCTACCGCTGGCTCGCGAAATACCTACGGCCGCACGGCTTCACCGTCACGCCCGTCCGCCTGCCCGAGCATGTGCTGCACCTGGATTGCGCGATCGGCCTGGTGCGCGAGGGACTGCTCATCGCCTGCCCCGACCGCCTCCCCGAGGGCCTGCCCGAGCAGCTGCGTGACTGGGAGCGCATCGAGGTGAGCGAGGACGAGGCCGCGGCCATGGCCACCAACGGCCTGCCCATCGACGCCGGAACCTACCTCACCGACCCGGAATTCGAGCGGGTCGGCAAGGGACTCGAGGACCGCGGCGTCACCGTCGAGTACGTCGACTTCGCAGTATCGCGACTGTTCGGCGGCGCTTTCCGCTGCTCCACCCAGCCGCTGCTACGCGCCGACTGACCTGTCCCCCACCGGCTTTCGCCGGGGTGTGCGAGGAGCCGACGACCTCGTCGAGGTGTCCCCGCCGCGGGAGATCCAGTTGTTCTCCAGGTAGTGCCATGCACCGTTCACGGCATGACCGACAACGTGGCCGGTGTGGTAGCGCGGCGGGCTGTCGGCGCTGTGCGACAACAACACCCGAGGCGGCGATTGTCGTCTCGTCACAATTTCGCCTGCCGGGGATGCGCCAGGCCGGGCAGCGTGGGCAGCAGTGCCAGTGCGACCCGCAACTCCAGCGAGTGGGTCCCGATACTCCGGCCGAGCAGCGCTTCGGCCTGGCGAACCCGGTAGGCGACCGTGTTGGGATGGACCACGAGCCGATCGGCGGCGCGGGTGCGACTGCAGTTCTCGTCGAGATATGCCGCCACGGTCGTCGCCAGCCGCTCAGTGGTCTCGTCGTCGGCCGCCAGTGGCCCCAGAACACCGGTGACGAATGCGAGCGCATGATCGCTGTCGGCGGTGCCGAGCGCGGCGACCGCGATCTCGCGGTACCGGGTCAGCGCCGCCCCGTGTGATCGGACCAGCGAGGCGACCCGCCGGGCGTGGGCCGCCTCGATCTGGGTGCGACGGAACCCCTCCAGCGCCCACCCCGGCTCGCCGACAGCGACGTTGACCCCGGGTGGCACGATGCGCACATCTCGGCGCGGTCGCAGCGCGTCGAGATCAGCAGCGGTGAAGGCGCTGCGACGGCTGACCCAGGCCGTAACGGCCAACGAACCCATCGGCTGAACGAGAGTGCTGTCGGCTGCGACGGCGCGGGCGAGCCCGGCGATGGACTCGCTGAGTGCCGGAAGGGTGTCGTCGCTGTCCGTGTGCTCGACCCATGCGATGGCCCCGATGTGATGCCGGTTCACCTCGTATCGCAACCGCGCCGACGCTCGCTGCGCGTCGCGCTCGCGACCGGCGATTATCTCCTCGATCGCTACGGCCCGGGCCGCAGCAGCCGTGCGCAGCCATGCTTCACGCTCCACCTCGTACGCCTGCTCGACCCGGACCATCGCCGCATCCGAGTAAGCAAAGATCCACCCCGTGACCAGCTGCACCGCGGTGGCCTGTTCGGCCGCATCCCGGGCAGTGGCTGTGATCCGGTCGAAGATCCACTGCCATACCTGCTCCTGAGCCAGCCGATAGAACCGCATCAGATCCGCCAGCGCAACCTGACGCTGCACCCCGGACCGGGCAATCGCAATGGCCGACCGCGGCAACTCCAGCCCGCGCGGGTCTGCACCGAGCTCCATGAACTGCGTCAATTGCCGCAGGCTCGCCTCGATGCTGACGCGAGTCTCCTCAACGGTCTGCGCATCCAGGAAAAGCCCGGGTAGTTCGTCCTGCATTCGAGCGAGCGCGCGCTCGGCCAACTCCCCGGCCGACGCCCTCATCTCCGCCGTGATCGGTCGCAGAACCTCGCGCCATACCCGCTCAGCGGCCGGCTCCCGAGCCGGCGGCCACTCGATGTTCATGGAAGCCGAATCTACTCAGCTTTGTCGTGGCGCGACAATTCAGATGTTTCGCCGCACTCGGCCGGCACGCCGCTATCCGGGCGGATGGCAGCCGGGGTCGCCGGCTGATGCAGCGGACGTCGGCTGCCGACGAGACAACAGCCGGCCCGGTGGCGGGGCCCCGGCGTCGGCGCCCCCTGCGGGGCGCTGGCCGCTCCGAAACTCCGTGAACGCGAAGTGCTTTCGGCGATGATCGAACTCGACCGCGGCTCGAACTTCGAGATCAACGATAGAGCGCGCGGCCTGCGGAAATGCGGTCCACGCAGCAGATCAACTCGGTGAATCTTCTGCGGTAGTGGTGCAACCGCCGGATCTCGGGCGGCTGCGCCACCACCTCGGGCGAGCACTCTGCCGGACTGCTCGATGGCGAGGATCCCACTCGAGCCGAGCGGGATGTCCTCGATCGTGATCTCGGCGGCAAAGATCTCTTCGATCTAACTCGCCAAGAAATCGACGATGTGCCCGGCGAGTTCCGCTCCGGAGTCCTCCTGTAGGAAATGGCCGGCTCCGTGGATTACCGGGTGTTGGATGCCCTGAGCGCCACGCATCTCGGTTTGCAACACGCCCGCCATCGGGCCGGTGATCGGATCGGAGTCGCTGAACGCCACCAACATCGGCGTCGTGCTCTGGCGCAGCGCCGCCCAGGCCGCCCGGTTGGCCGGCGCGGCCGGGTCATCGGGCGAGGTCGGCACCAAGCCGGGCATTGCCCGCGGGCCTGCGCAGTAGCTGTCGTCGGGGAACGGTGCGTTGTATCCGGCACGCACCGCGTCGCTCATCTCCCGGGTGCACCCGGACTGGACGAATCCACCGACATCGATCACCGGTTGGCTCTGGATGGCCTCCCGGAACTGCCACCAGATCTCCGGCATCGGGAAGTCACCGGCCGGCAGACCGCTGTTGGCGACCACGATGCGCGAAAACCGTTCAGGGTGTTCGGCGGCCAGCCGCAACCCGATCAACCCACCCCAGTCCTGACCGACCAAGGTGACGTTATGCAGGTCCAACGCGTCAAAGGCGAGCGCGCGCACCCATTCGACATGCCGGGCGTAGGTGTGATCTTCGCGGCGGGTCGGTTTATCGGAGCGACCGAAGCCGACCAGATCGGGGCAGATGACCCGATAGCCGGCTGCGGCCACGATCGGGATCATCCGCCTGTACAGAAACGACCACGACGGCTCGCCGTGCAGCATCAGGACCGGGTCTGCGTCCTCGGGCCCGTCCTCGACCCACGCCATCCGCAGCGATCCGCCTTCGGCATCGCCGACCTCGCAATACCGAGGAGGGTAGGGAAAGTCGGGCAGCTCAGCGAACCGCTCCTCGGGGGTACGCAGCGTCAGCATGGCCGAACCAGGTCGGCCAACTTGTCCACAGTATGCATCGAATCTCCTTGCTTCTGTTCACGGCGGCTGTTGGCCGCGGACCCGACGGTATGGGTCCGCACACCCATTGTCTCGGCGCTTTGCGCCAAAGTTCGGTGCCAAGGTTGTGCGTGCGCCACAAGCCGGCGGATTGGGCGACGCGTTCAGGGATGTAGCCGCGCTTCTTGTAAGTCGCCGTGAGGTTTTCGCGTCGCCCGTCGATATTCTGGCCGCGAATTTGAATCGGTCCGGGTGATCGCGGTGTTCGT
The DNA here is from genome assembly GCF_053601595.1 of Nocardia sp. NPDC004711. Lineage (NCBI taxonomy): Bacteria > Bacillati > Actinomycetota > Actinomycetes > Mycobacteriales > Nocardiaceae > Nocardia > Nocardia sp. NPDC004711. The sequence continues at coordinate 144,764 of NZ_JBSGCB010000010.1, forward strand.
TGAGGTTGAACGTCGAAATTCGGGATCGAGATGTGAGCATGGTCGTCGGTTGGTTTGGAGCGCTTTCATATTCGTGGCTCGTGCGCCACGCCCGCATGTTCGTCCCCCACTGTGGGTTTTCGACAGTTCATAGTTGGAGTTTCCGGTCGGCGCTTGTGGGTGTGTGATGCGAGCACAATGGTCATCGGGAAGGTTGTTGTCCCGCGACGAGCGGATTGTGAACTGCGTCTCCTACTGTGGCCTTCAGTGGCCGATCGGTCACGTTCCCTTCGGAGGTCACACGCAGATGTCCTGCGGCCCATAGACCTTCGCGTTATGCCGCGGATCGGTGGCAGGAAGGAACCGCGACATGAGCCGGTTCGACATCACCAAGACCAATCTCGCCGTGGAGCGGCTGATCGAGATTACCGACAACCCGCGCCACCTGTACATGCTGCACGCCTATAACCGGCATCGCTACTTGGAGATGGCCGGCCGCTGGCAAGAGATCTTCGACCCGGAGATGACCGTCGCGCACCCCGTCTACCACTTCAACGTGTTCGGCATCAATACCGTCTTGGACGGTGCCGAAGCCGTGCAGGCCGTCTACAACGAATGGGCCGGCACCGGACAGTGCATCTTCTACGTCGACGACGAAAAGCTCGCTGTCGGCGACAACACCATCTGCTCGACCGCGGCGATCTATCAGCAGACACCCGGCGTCATCCTCGCGGCGGCCGGCGCGGACGTGGACACGGACGCTACGTATCTCGTCAAGAATGTCGAGCACATGATCTGGCCCTACGACGACCAGGGCCGTCTGGTCGGAGAAGACGTGTGGGAGATCGACGAATCCGCGCGCGAGATCATCAAGCTCGACCCGTCGGAGGTGCTCACGATCGAGCAGTCCGGAATCCTGCTGGCCCCGCTGATCAAGCCGCTGCCCGCCCGCACATTCTGATCCCGGACGATCGGGCCATCCGAGGACGTATCGCGTCGGCGGACATTCCCGGATGGTCTGTCGCGCCCAGATCCTTCAGGAGTTGTACGTGATCAATGGACTGACCATGGATGACTATCCGCTGTCGCTGACCGCGGTGGTGGAACGCGCCGAGCGCTTCCACCACCGAACGAAGGTCGTCTCGCGCCGCCCCGACGGCAATGTCGAGCGGACGACGCTCGGGGCGTGCGCCGTACGCGCGCGCCAACTGGCCTCGGCCTTGGCAGAACTCGGCGTCGACGATGGCGACCGCGTCGCGACGCTGTTGTGGAATCAGGCCGAGCACCTCGAGCTGTACTTCGCGGTTCCCGCGATGGGGGCGGTCGTACACACCCTCAACCCCAGGCTGCATCCCGATGAGCTCGCCTTCATCGTGGAAGACGCCCAGGACCGGGTGATCGTGGTCGACGAATCCCTCCTCGAGGTGTTCGAGAGCTTCCGCCACGCGCACGCATTCGAGCACATCATCTGCATCACCCGCGATGGACCGACGCCGGACGGGATGTTCGACTACGAGACTTCGATCGGCGCCGCGGAGCCGATGGAGTGGCCGATTCTCGACGAACGACGCGCCGCCGCAATGTGTTACACGTCCGGCACCACGGGCCGGCCGAAAGGGGTGGTGTATTCGCACCGGGCGCTGGTACTCCATTCGATGGCCGCGGCACTCCCCGATGCGCTGGGGGTATCGGCACGGGACACGCTGCTGCCGGTCGTGCCCATGTTCCACGCCAACGCCTGGGGTATTCCCTATGCCGCCGCTCTGCTCGGGGCGGGGCTGGTTCTGCCCGGACCGCGGCTGGACTCTGCCAGCGTGCTCGATCTGCTTGCCGCCGAACAGGTCACCATGACCGCGGGGGTCCCGACAGTGTGGATGGCGATGCTCGACGCGCTCGACGCCGAACCCCGACGCTGGGACCTCAGCCGCCTCGATCGGCTGATCGTCGGCGGTGCCGCGGTACCTCGGAGCATGCTCGAGGGATTCGATCGCCACGGTCTGACGGTCGTCCAGGCATGGGGAATGACCGAGACCGCGCCGCTGGGCACCGTCAGCCGCCTCCCTGCTGACCTCCAGGACAGCGAGACGGATGAGCGATACGAGTTCCGGGCAAAGCAGGGAATCGCTATGCCGTTCGTCGACATCCGCGCACGCAACGACTCCGGTGAGTTCATCGAGTGGAACGACCGTGCCATGGGTGAACTGGAAGTACGCGGACCGTGGGTGGCCGCCGCGTATCACAACGGGAAGGGAGCCGACAGTTTCACGCCGGACGGCTGGTTCCGCACCGGGGACATCGTCCGCATCGACCACCGTGGCTGCATCTGTATCTGCGACCGGGCCAAGGACATGGTGAAGTCCGGTGGCGAGTGGATCTCCTCGGTTGATCTGGAGAATCACCTGATGGCGCACCCGGCCGTGGCGGAGGCCGCGGTGATCGCCATCCCGGACGCGCGGTGGGGTGAGCGCCCCTTGGCGGTCATCGCGCTGCGCGACGGTGCGACGACGGATTCCGACCAGTTGCGCGAGCATCTGGCGGCGGAATTCGCCCGTTGGCAACTGCCCGAACGATTCGAGTTCGTTTCCGCGATTCCCCGGACCGCCACGGGAAAGTTCAAGAAAATCGCTCTGCGCGAAGAGTTTTCGGCCGGTCGGCCGTGACCTGAAAACCCACGGGTGGCCGAAGGTCGTCGGACCAGCCGTACCGAGTTGGGGCGTGAGATCACCGCTCCCGCCCCAACACGGTCGACAACGATCGCCGACAGACGATCTCCTCGCCATGGCCCCGCATACGGTGAGAAGACCAGCAGCCCAACGAGATTTGCGGAGAGCCGGATGCGGGGACAACCCGCACGCCCGGCGTGCGCCGTGCGGCTTCGCTCATGTCCCTCGCATAGCGAGGAGGAACGCGGGGGGATTGTTCGTGGTTCGGACCGGCTTTCGTGGACGCGAAAGCCGAAGGGGACCAGAGCATGCCGGTGAAGCGGTATCTTGAACTCTCCCGGTGAGACCGTCACCGCCTACGTGATCGACGCCACCGAGGCTGCGGGGACTTCGCCTCCAAGTCGGCACCACCGGTTCTGCTGGGTATACCCCGGGACCTCAGAGTGCAGCGCCGACGGTGGTCACGACGCCGGCGGCAATGGCAACCGCGGTAACGCCGATGGCGAAGACCCATAGGTCACGCTCCTCGGGCATCGCGGCGCCGGATTCCAGGGCTTGCCGGACCTGCAGCCACCGGCGCAGGCCCACGATCGGCGCGGCGACCGCCAGCAGGATCATCACGGTGCCCAGTAGGGTACGCACCCACCCGGTGCTGAATTCGGGGACCAAGTGCACCATTGCGATCCCACCGGCGAGCAGACCCAGCGAGGTTCGTATCCAGGCGAGAAAGGTCCTCTCACTGGCGAGTGTGAAGCGCTCGTCCGGTCGCGATGTGTGCTCGGCCGGGCCTGTGTCCGTCTCGGCCAGGGACGGGTCTGTCATAGTCGCGTCCTCATGACGCGGCCGGGGCGTGGTCAGATCCATTGCCATTCGAATCGTGGACTTCCTGATTGATGGTCACGTAGTGGCGTCACGGTAGGAGGCTCACGTCGATTTCTCTCGGGGCTCCACGACAACGCTCTGAGCGCCGATTGTCGTCACGTCACAATTCGATCGGCCGGTGATCCGCCGGGCAGTGCGGGCAGCAGCACCGGCAACCCGCCGCTCCAGCGTGTCGGTGTCGATGCTCCGGCCGAGGATCGTTTCGCATGGCGAACGCGATCGAACCTCGGCGCGACCGGAGAGCGTCGAGATCAGCGACAGTGCAGGCGCGACAAGCGCGCTCGCAGAACCTCGCGCAATACCTGCTGTGCAGATGGCTCCCGCGCCGGCAGCCACTTCCATGCCGGCAAAGCCGGCTACCCACGTTTGTGGTGAGGTCACAATCAGTCGCACTTATGTTGGCGCAAGCTCACGAGCGCTCCACATCACACTCGCCCTACGTTGTGGCCATGATCACGCCATCTTCACGGGCCAACCCCTCCGACCTGTCCGGCCGGGTTGTGGCCATCACCGACGCCGGCAGCCGAGTCGGGCGCGAGCTCGCTACGTTGCGCGGCATCGACCGTGACCGCGCGGTGTCCCCGGTCGCTGCCGGGGCCCACATCGCGTACGCGCCGGCCCGGGCCACTACTCCGCCGCTGGCCCGATGAGGTTGCGGAGAAGCTCGCCGTCGTGGCAGAGCGAGCGTGCAGTGACATCGGTTTCGCTTCCGCCCCTGCGGGTTCCGGTATCCGATCGGCTCGAACGCCTGCCGGTGAGTCGCTGGCATCGCGTGGTCTGCGCTCTGGTGGTCGGCGCTTTCATGTTCGAGTTCATCGACCTCTATACGTTCGCGTTCAGCGCGCCGGCACTGATAGTGCACCTCGGGTTCACGGTGCGCGATGTCGGAACCGTTACCGCCGCCGCCGGCATCGGTTCCTTCGTCGGAGCGTTCGCCGGTGGGTGGGCGGCCGGGCGCTTCGGGCGCAAGCCGACACTCGTCGTCTGCCTGCTGATGTTCTCGGTGCCGTCGCTGCTCAACGCCGCAGCCTCGACGCCCGCCTTGTTCCTGGTCCTGCGGTTCCTCACCGGAATCGGGTGTCAGGGAATGACGGTGGTCGGCGCGGTCCTGCTGGCGGAGTTCGTTCCCAGCCGGGTACGTGGTCGTGCCATCGCTTGGGTGATCACGGTCGCCGGAATCGGCCCGACACTGCTCGCGTGGCTCGCGTTCGCCCTGGTGCCCAATGTCGAATGGGGATGGCGACCACTGTATGTCGTCGGCGGGCTGGGACTGTTGCTGGCCTTGCCGTTCCGTCGATACCTACCCGAGTCACCGCGCTGGCTCGAGTCCCGCGGGAACGTGCTCCACGCCGATTCCGTCATGACCGACATCGAAAACGCGGTCCGCGCGGCCGGACACACCATCACACCCCTGCCTGCATCCGCATCCGCCCAGCCCGCCTCCTCCGCCCCGGCAGACAATCGCGGCAGCGGAATTCGCGCACTATTCCGAGAGGGATACGGCAAACGATTCGTCGTCGCCGGAGCATTGTGGATTCTCGGTGTGGTCGCCTTCTTCGGATTCACCGGGTGGCTGTCGACACTGCTGAAACTGAAGGGCTACGACCTCGGTCAGACGACACTTATCACCGCGGTCATCACCACGGTCGGCATATTGGGATTCTTCGCGAGCACGGTGGTGACCGATCGCTGGCAACGCAGGTACTCCCTCGCTGTGGTCGCCGTACTCCTGGGCATCGTCGCGCTGCTGTTCACTGCGGGACAATCCACGGCCTACGTCATGGGAGTCGGTTGCGTGCTCCAGGTCCTTTTCCAGATGATCGCACCACTCACGCAGACATATTCGGTCGAAGTTTTCCCCACCCGCTTCCGATCAATAGGCTCGGGCTGGGTCACCGCATCGGCCCGCCTCGGCAATATCCTCGGCATATTTGCTATCACAGCTATTCTGGATCACTTCGGTATCCCAGCGGTGTTCTATTTCATCGCGGCTCTTCTGTTCATTCTCGCCATGGTCATGGTGTTTTTCGGGGAATCGACGAGGGGCTCCTTGGAACGATCCGGCTCCGATGAAATCGCCGACCGCGAACCCGCGTGAACAGCACATGGCCTGATTCGTTTTCGCCCCCCCTACTGCGCGCCAGCGTTCATTCCAGAATGCCGCGCTCAGCACACACAGACCCATACAACTGCGCTTTTCGCCACCACTGAACGGAGTATCGATCATGGCATTGAATGAATACACGCAGGGCACCGCTTTTCCGGGAACGGTCGGACGCACCATCGACCAATCCAGTCCCGCATGGCCGAGGCCGGTCCGTGCCGCCGCGGACGCACCGAACGTGGTGCTGATCGTGTTCGACGACGTCGGCTACGGGCAGTTGGGGTGTTACGGCAGTCCGATCGCCACGCCCCGCCTCGATGAACTGGCTGCCGACGGCCTGCTCTACAGCAACATGCACACGACGGCGCTGTGCTCACCGTCGCGCTCGTGCATCATGACCGGCCGCAATCATCACGCCAACGGGATGGCGGCGGTCACCGAGTTCGCCATCGGCTATCCCGGATACGACGGGAACATTCCGTTCTCCAATGGGTTCCTGTCGGAGATGCTGCTTGCGCGCGGGTACAACACCTATGCGGTCGGCAAGTGGCACCTGACACCCGCCGACCAGGAATCGGCCGCCGGGCCCTACGACCGCTGGCCGCTGGGGCGCGGCTTCGAACGCTTCTACGGCTTCCTCGGCGGCGACACCAGTCAGTGGTACCCGGACCTGGTCTACGACAACCACCAGGTCGAGCCGGAACGCACTCCCGAGGAGGGCTACCACCTGACCGAGGATTTGGCGGACAAGGCAATCCAGTTCGTCGCCGACGCCAAGCAGGCCGCACCGAACAAACCGTTCTTCCTCTACTTCTGCCCCGCTGCGGCACACGCCCCGCATCACGTGCCCCGAGAATGGGCCGACCAGTACCAGGGCCAATTCGACGACGGCTGGGAGTCGTACCGGGAAACAGTGTTCGCCCGCCAGAAGCAGCTGGGCATCATCCCCGCCGATGCCGAACTGTCCGAACAGGATCCGGACGTGCCGGAGTGGAACTCGCTGAGTCCCGACGCACGCCGGCTGGCAGCCCGGATGATGGAGGTGTACGCCGGATTCCTCACCCACACCGACCACCACATCGGCCGGGTGCTGGACTTCCTGAAGGAAATCGGCGAATTCGACAACACCATCGTCGTCGTGGTTTCCGACAACGGCGCCAGCTCGGAGGGCGGCGTCACCGGCACCACCAACGAGCTGCAGTTCTTCAACAACGCGCAGGAGTCGCTCGAAGAGAGCCTCAGGGACATCGACGAACTCGGTGGCCCCACCACCTTCAACCACTATCCCTGGGGCTGGACCTGGGCCGGCAACACCCCGTTCCGGCGGTGGAAGCGTGAGACCTATCGCGGCGGCACCAGCGACCCGTTCCTCATTCACTGGCCGCGCGGCATCGCCTCCCGCGGCGAAGTACGCACCCAGTACGCACATCTGATCGACATCGTTCCCACCGTGCTCGACCTGCTCGACATCGCGCCGCCGCTGACGATCAATGGGGTCGAACAAGCTCCGCTGCACGGCGTCAGCTTCGCCCACACGCTCGATGACCCTGCCACCCCGACGCACCACCACACCCAGTACTTCGAGATGCTCGGCCACCGCGCCATCGACCACGACGGCTGGCGCGCGGTATGCCCGTGGCCGGGACCGTCGTTCGCGGAATCCGAGCGGCCCTTCGGTACTCCGATCACCGCTCAGGACCTCGCCGACCTCGATGCCGAGCACTGGGAGCTGTACCACGTGGCCAGGGACTTCGCCGAGAACCACAACGTCGCCGCCCAGCACCCCGACAAGCTCGCCGAACTCATCCGGTTGTGGTACGCCGAGGCCGGCCGGTACCAGGTGCTGCCCATCGACGGCAGAGCGGTGGCCCGGCTTTTCGACGAGCGACCCCAACTCACCGAGAACCGCACCCGCTACACCCTGCGGCCCGACACCCAGGCACTCCCGCCGGCAATCGCGCCCAGGCTGTTCAACCGGCCGCACAGCATCACCGCCGATGTGACCATCCCCGGCGACGGGGCGGAGGGAGTGCTGCTGTGCGAAGGCGGCTACACCGGCGGTTGGTCGTTCTACCTGCAACACGGCCGCCTGCACTACGTGCACAACTATGTGCGCAGGTCCTGGCTCACCGTGTCCTCCGAGGAACCGATTCCTGCCGGACGCCACAGGCTCGGCTTCGAGTTCGTACCCACCGGATTCCCTGACTTCACACAAGGTAAGGGTGCACCTGGTCGCGCGTCGCTGTACCTCGACGGCGTTCTTGTCGGCCAGGCCGATTTCCCCGTCACCACACCGGTCATCTTCAATCCGGGCGGCCTGCGCTGCGGTGCCAACCCCGGGTCGGTGGTGACATCGGACTACCGCGCCCCGTTCCGGTTCACCGGCACGTTGCACAGCGTGACCGTCGACATCTCCGGCACCTCGATCTCGGATGCCGCAAGCGAAATGCGCGCGGCCATGGGCCGGCAGTAGCGACCGCGCCCTGAAGGTCACGGGTGTGCTGCTGCATCCGTTCATCACTCCACAGCAGCAGCGGGTGGGCGCGGTCACAGATCCCCGTGCCGCCCGCCTTCGATAGAAGATGAGGAACAAGTCAATGAGAATTCGATGTTCAGCCGTCGGCGCGGCATCCACAGTCGCCGGAATTGTGCTCACAGCAGCAACCGCGACGGCTACACCGGCCGACCCCTCCCCGCCGGTGTCCTATCGCGCTGAACTGACAACCGAACGATCGGTGGTCACCGTGCTCGAGAACGGGAGCTTCGCGCTCGCGGACGACGGCAATGCGGTCTCGGTCCGCGACAACGCAGGGCGCGTCCTGGACTCGATGCCGTTGCAGGTCCGGGTCGACGATCAAACGGTCCCGGTCCGGCAGCAGATCGCTCCCGATGGTCGCACGCTCACCCTGATCCCGGACGTCGCCGCGGTTCGGCGTGACGCACTGAAGCCCGTCGCGTCGCCACTGGAAAATCAGCTCGCGATGAACGACCTCATCAACGGAGTCAGCATCGGCACATCGGTAGGAAGCCTGATCGGCACAGCCATCGGAGCGGTTCTCGGCGTCGGGGTCGGCGTTGCACTCGCAGGCGCGTCGTGCGTGGTGCTGAGCCTCGGATGTGTTGTCGCGGTGCTGCCCATCGTCGCCCTCGTCGGCGGCGTCGGCGGGTTGGCGGGTCTCGTCCTCGGCGGCGGTCCGACTGCCGCGATTGCGCTGTATCAATACATCACCACACTGAACGCCCCACCCGGAACCAGCAAGTACGCACCGGACCTGCGCGGTCACGCCGATGCACCGTCCGCCACACCGGAAGCGGCACGATGACCGGGCGAGAAGATGGGACCCCGGTGTCGCAGCGGGTGTATCTGCTTGCCGCTCTCACGGCGATCGTCGCTGCCGGAATCGCCGCGCAGCCCGCCTGCGCCGATGTACCCACGCCGGTGCCGTACCGCATACACGTCGTGGGCGACAGCGTGGTCACCACAGTCGACAACGCCCGCTTCGCCTTGTCAGAAGACCGTCAGCTGGTCGTATTGCATGATTCCACCGACCAAGCTGTGGAATTCCTGCCGGTGGCCTATTCGATCGGTGGCATGGTTCGCCCTCTCGCGGAGTCGATTTCCGACGACGGGAGCACCCTGACGCTGAGACCGGATATGAATCGCCTCGAGTCTGCACCCCGAACGGTCGCATCACCGTTGGAGGAACAGCGCGCCCTCACCGAATTGGCCAGCTCGCTCACCCGCGGCCCCCTGCTCGGAACAGCGGTGGGGACCGTGGTCGGTGCTCTGGTCGGAGCTGCGATCGGAGCCGCATCGTGCCTCGTCGTCGGCCCGGCATGCATCGCCACCGTCCCCGCGGCAGCACTGGCTTTCGCCGCCGCGGGCGGGCTGGCCGGCACGCTGGTCGGAGGCGGCGTCGCACTGACCGACGGGCTGTGGAAGTACCTCTCGACTGTGCAGTCACCCCCCGGCCAGAGTCCCTACGCCGACCGTGACGGCGTGACCACACCGGACGGTGTCGTCATCCCCGACGCCAACCTGCAGCTGCCGAGCGGATCATCGAGCGGCATCCGCAGCGGGTCGTCCTCCGGTTCGGCACACCACTGACAACAGATGAACGACCGAAAGCCCCGGCGTACCGGCATGCTCCGGCCCACCGACCGTCGCCGGGGCCCATTCGGCGCCCGCGCGGACAACCTCGAAATGTTGGAGTGATGAACGAGTTTTCGAGCACGGTGACGGCGGCCGTGGTGATGTTCGCGAGCACCAATCTCGATGACGCGGTCATGCTTGCCATGCTCAACGTCGCGTCCCGGTCCACTGGGGCGCCGAAGCAATGGGAGATCTGGGCCGGTCAATTTCTCGGCACCGGACTGATGGTGGTTGCGTCCGGGCTGGCGGCAACCGGGCTGCGCTTCGTGCCGCTGCGATGGGTGGGCCTACTCGGCCTGGCACCGTTGGTGCTGGGGATCCGGACGCTGGCCAAGGCCATCCGCGCGCACCGCGGCGTTGATCGGGAGCCGGCCGAAATGGCGACCGGGCTATGGTCGGTGGCCGGGCTCATCCTCGCCAACGGTGGCGACAACATCTCGATATACACCGCGCCGTTCCGCACCATGGGAGTCGCCGACACCGTGCTGACGATTACGGTGTTCGCGATCGGCACTGCGGCGTGGTGCCTGGCCAGCTCATTGCTCGTCTCCCATCAGGGATTGGTGCGCGCACTACAGCGGTTCAGCCGGTGGACCATGCCCGCGGTGTTCATCGGACTCGGCCTCTACATCTTGCATCGGTCAGATCTTCTCGATGCCGTCACGTGAACACCAACGGCCTGCCCATCGACGCGTTCCGCTGCTCCAGCCAGCCGCTGCTGCGCGCGGACTGACCTGTCCCGCACCGGCTTTCGCCGGGGCGGGACGGGATCAGGCGGCCGAGGTCACACGGTAGACGTCGTAGACGCCTTCCACATTGCGGACCACATTGAGCAGGTGGCCGAGGTGCTTGGGGTCGCCCATCTCGAAGGTGAACTTGGAGATGGCGACCCGGTCACCGGAGGTGGTGACCGCGGCCGAGAGGATGTTGACCTTCTCGTCGGCCAGCACCTTGGTCACGTCCGACAGCAGGCGGGTACGGTCCAGGGCCTCGATCTGGATGGCCACCAGGAACACCGACGACGGCGACGGCGCCCACTTGACCTCGATGATCCGTTCCGGTTCCGCGCGCAGCGAATCGGCGTTGGTGCAATCGGTGCGATGCACGCTGACCGCGCCGCCGCGGGTCACGAAGCCCATGATCTCGTCGCCGGGCACCGGGGTGCAGCACTTGGCCAACTTGGAGACCGTCCCCGGCGCGCCCGGAATCTCCACGCCCGCATCGCCTGTGGTGCGCTGACGCGCCGGCACAGTGGACGGGGTGGACCGCTCGGCCAGTTCGTTCTCGACATCGCTGACGCCGCCGAGCTGGGCCATGAGCCGCTGCACCACGTGGTGCGCGGACACCTGGTTCTCGCCGACGGCCGCGTACAGCGCCGAGATGTCGGTGTAGTGCAGCTCGTGGGCGAGCGCGCTCATGGCGTCGACGCTCATCAGGCGCTGCAGCGGCAGGCCCGAACGCCGGACCTCCTTGCTGATGGCGTCCTTGCCCGCCTCGAGGGCCTCCTCGCGGCGTTCCTTGGCGAACCACTGCCGAATCTTGGCCTTGGCGCGCGGGGACACCACGAAGTTCTGCCAGTCCCGGGAGGGTCCGGCGTTCTGGGCCTTGGAGGTGAAGATCTCGACGACCTCACCGTTCTCCAGCTGCCTTTCCAGTGCGACCAGCCGCCCGTTGACGCGCGCGCCGATGCAGCGGTGCCCGACCTCGGTGTGCACGGCGTAGGCGAAGTCCACCGGGGTGGACTTCTGCGGCAGGGTGATCACGTCGCCCTTGGGCGTGAACACGAAGATCTCGGGCGATTTGAGGTCGAAGCGCAGCGACTCCAGGAACTCGGCCGGGTCGGCCGCCTCCCGCTGCCAGTCGAGCAGCTGACGCATCCACGCCATGTCGTCGACTTCGGTGGAGTCGTTGGAGTGCTTGCCCTTGGTCTCCTTGTACCGCCAGTGCGCGGCAATGCCGAACTCGGCGGTCCGGTGCATGTCCTGGGTGCGAATCTGCACCTCCAGGGGCTTGCCGTCCGGGCCGACCACGGTGGTGTGCAGCGACTGGTAGACGCCGTAGCGCGGCTGGGCGATGTAGTCCTTGAACCGCCCGGCCATGGGCTGCCACAGCGAGTGCACGACACCGACCGCGGCGTAGCAGTCGCGCACCTCGTCGCAGAGGATGCGGATGCCGACCAGGTCGTGGATGTCGTCGAAGTCCTTACCCTTGACGATCATCTTCTGATAAATCGACCAGTAGTGCTTCGGTCGGCCCTCGACCACGGCATTGATCCGGCTCGACGCCAGCGTGTTCACGATCTCGGCGCGCACCTTGGCCAGATAAGTGTCACGTGATGGCGCACGGTCGGCGACCAGCCGCACGATCTCGTCGTACTTCTTGGGGTGCAGGATCGCGAAGGCGAGGTCCTCCAGCTCCCACTTGACGGTGGCCATACCGAGGCGGTGCGCCAGCGGCGCTATCACCTCGAGGGTCTCGCGGGCCTTCTTGGCCTGCTTCTCCGGCGGCAGGAAACGCATGGTGCGCATGTTGTGCAGCCGGTCGGCGACCTTGATCACCAGCACGCGGGGGTCGCGGGCCATGGCGATGATCATCTTGCGGATGGTCTCGGCCTCGGCGGCCGCGCCCAGGTTGACCTTGTCCAGCTTGGTGACGCCGTCGACCAGATGGGCGACCTCGGTGCCGAACTCGGCGGTCAGCTCGTCGAGCGAGTACCCGGTGTCCTCGACGGTGTCGTGCAGCAGCGCGGCCACCAGCGTGGTGGTGTCCATGCCCAGCTCGGCCAGGATGTTGGCCACGGCCAGCGGGTGCGTGATGTACGGGTCGCCGGACTTGCGGAACTGGTGGGCGTGCTTCTCGTCGGCGACGTCGAAAGCCCGTTGCAGCAGAGCGAGATTCGCCTTCGGGTACAGCTCCCGGTGCACAGTGGCGAGGGGCTCGAGCACCGGCTTGACGGCGGCGATGCCGCGCTGCCCGGTCATGCGGCGGGCCAGGCGCGCGCGGACGCGACGTGATGCGGAGGTGGGAACGGCGGTGGTGCTGCGAGCGGCGGACTGCCCGTTGGCCGATGGGGTGGCGGACTCACCCTCGGGCGATTGCCCCGAGTTCGCCTGCTCCAGATGCTGTGTCATGCCACCTCCGCTCGCGGCCTCGATCGGAAAACCATATCGGACCGTTCAACCACCCAGATCATCCACTTTAGTCCTGGAATCGGATCCCGACCGGACAGCGATCACCGCCGGTCCGAACAGCTCCGGAGCGATGAACGATACCCGGTCGGGGCCCGGTTTCGCGCCCGCATGGGACCCGGATTGTTCCGGTGTCGGCCGGGCCTCCCTGCTCATTGTTCGCCCGCGCTCTCGACCAGGCCATCCGGGGTCAGTTCCAGCCGCCTGGTCACCCCGATCTCGGTGAGGAACCGCGGGTCGTGACTGACCACGAGCAGCGCGCCCTGGAAGCTCGCCAGCGCCTCGGTGAGATGGGCGAGGCTGGGCAGGTCCAGGTTGTTGGTCGGCTCGTCGAGCAGCAGCAGTTTGGGCGCGGGTTCGGCCAGCAGCAGCATGGCCAGGGCCGCGCGCAACCGCTCACCGCCGGAGAGCGCGCCGGCCGCGACATCGGCGTCGGTGCCGCGGAACAGGAACCGGGCCAGCTGGGCCCGGATCTGTTCGGCCGAGGCGTGCGGCGCGGTGGCCGCCACGTTCTCGAACACCGACCTGGATTCGTCGAAGACGTCCAGGCGCTGCGGCAGCATGCGCCAGGGCACCCTGGGCGACTCCTCCCGGATGCGGTGCAGCAGCGTGGTTTTACCGATGCCGTTGCGGCCGGTGAGCGCGATGCGTTCGGGGCCACTGACTTTCAGCGTCACCGTCAGCCCGCACGGGAGCCGCACCTCGGTCAGCTCGAGCACGTCCTGGCCCGGGTAGAGCCGGGTGTCCGGCAGGTCGACGCGGATCTCGCGGTCGTCGCGCAGCCGGTCCTGCATGTCGGTCAGATGATCCTTGGCCTCCTCGACCTTGCCGATGTGGTTGTTGCGCAGCTTGCCCGCCGCGACCTGGGCCTGGCGTTTGCGCTCCCCCATGACGATCTTGGGTTCGCGCTTCTGGTCCCACATCTTCTGCCCGTAGCGTTGCCGCCGGTCGAGTTTGATGCGGGCCTCGACGAGTTCGCGCGCCTGCTTGCGGACATCGCTGCGGGCCTCCCGGATCGCCGCGCGGGCGGCGTCCTGCTCGAGCTCGATGATCCGCTCGTACTCGCTGAAATTGCCGCCGAAGAGCCGGATCTCGCCCTGCCGCAGCTCGGCGACGGCGTCCACGCGGTCGAGCAGTTCGCGGTCGTGGCTGACGGTGAGCACGGTGCCGGGGAACTGGCCGACGACCTCGTAGAGGCGTTGCCGCGCCACCTGATCGAGGTTGTTGGTCGGTTCGTCCAGCAGCAGGACGTCGGGTTCGCGCAGCAGCTCGGCGACCAGGCCCAGCAGCACGGTCTCGCCGCCGGAGAGGGTGTCGAGCCGCCGATCCAGCTGCGCGACATCCCCTGCGACGTAATGCAATCCGAGCCGTCCGAGCAGTGCCACGGCGCGTTCCTCGATATCCCAGGCGGTGCCCACGGTTTCGAAGTCGGCGTCGGTGCCGGATCCGGATTCGATGCGGTGCAGGGCTTTACGGATCCCGGCCAGCCCGAGCACCGCGTCGACCCGCTGCCCCGCGGCCAATCCGAGGTCCTGACGCAGGTACCCGAACCGCCCCGGAATGCTCACCGAACCGCGTGCGGGGCGCAGTTCGCCGGTGATCAGGCGGAAGAGGGTGGATTTCCCCGCGCCATTGCTGCCGACCAGGCCGAGGTGGCCGGGTCCGAGCTGGGCGTCGAGGCCGTCGAACACTCCGGTGCCGTCGGGCCACGCGAAGGTGAGATCGGAAATGGAAATAACGGGTATTGACATGCGGGCCTCCCCGAGAGTGAGCGAATGCGGCGCGCGATTGCGGGCCACTCGGCGATCACCTCAGAAGAGCAACGGCATGTCTCCGATCGGACGGGAAAAGAACTCGACTACGGTAACCGAGATCAACGAGCCCGTGCAAGAACGTATTTCGTGAGCCGAGTCTCACCGCCGGTCAGCGCGCGGCTCGCGCGGTGCACCGCAGGTAGCCGAGCGCGATCACGGCGAGCAGGGCGGCCAGGCCGTACATGACCGTCGCGCCGTGCCCCAGGGTGATGCCGCCGAGCGCGGTCCCCGCGCCGATGCCGATGTAGATGCAGGAGGCGTTCAACGCCACCACCAGCCCGGACTCCTGCGGCGCGGCCGCGATGAGCCGGTGCTGCTGCGCCGGCGTCTGGCACCAGCTGGCCGCGCCCCAGCCCAGGGCCAGCAGCCCGGCCAGGGCGGGAACATGGGTGTCCGTCGCCGCCAGCACACCCATGCTCGCCAGGGTCGCCGCCATCACCGCGTATCCGGCGGTCAGCACCCGGGTGGCGCCGAAGCGGTCGGTGGCGTAGCCGGACGACAGGTTGCCCGCCACCGCGCCCACGCCGTACAGCATCAGCATCCACGCGGTCGTGGCGGCACCGATTCCCAAGGCCCCCAACGCCGGAACGGCATACGCGTACACGACATATGCCGCCCCCATGCCCAGGACCGTCAGCGGCAGCACGGCCGCCACCGACCGATTGCGCAGCACCGCCAGCCGTTTCGCCAGCGGGACCGCGGGATTGCCGGGCAGCGCCGGCACCCACGCCGCGACACCGGCCGCCGCCAGCAGGCACCCGATCGCGACCCCGGTCAGCGCCGACCGCCAGCCCAGCCAGTGCCCCAGCAGATCACCCAGCGGCACCCCCAGCGCGGTCGCGATGGTCAGCCCGCCGACGACCACCGCCAGCGCCCGCCCGCGCGCCTGCGGCGGCACCAGCGCCGCGGCCACCGCGCCCGCGTTGGGCGTGAAGGCCGCCGCGCCCAGCGCGGCCACGATCCGGGTGGCCAGCAGGATCGCGAATGTCGGCGCGAGCGCCGATCCCAGATTCGCCAGCGCGAGCACCAGCAGCGCCGACACCAGCAGCGCCCGGCGCGGCAGCCGCGCGGTCATCGTGGCCAGCACCGGCGAGCCCAGCGCATAGGCCGCCGCGAACACCGTCACCGCCGCGCCCGCGGTCGCCGTGGACACCCGCAGCGATCCGGCCAGGTCCGGCAGGAACCCGGCCAGGATGAACGAGTCGGTGCCGACGGCGAAGGTGCCCAGCGCCAGGATCAGGGTGCGCCGCAACCCGTTCGGCGCGGCGGCGGCCTCGGCCGTCGACGGCCGGGCAGTAACCGGGATATTATCCATCCCGAATCTCCTTCCGAAAAAACCCGGCGCGGGGCCGGGTCGGTTTCTCGCGAGCGGCGCGACCGCTCAGCCGGTCAGATGTTCATAGAAGCTGCGCGTGTGGGCCGAGGCATTGGCCGGGGCGGCGGCCATCAGGTCGGCCACGGTCTGCGCGGCCAGCTCGCGCCGCCAGGCCAGCTCGGCGCGCCCCATGGCCCGGGCGATGCCGCACGGTTTGGCGAATTCCGTACTCGCCCGGGTGGCTCCGGCCCCGCGGCGGCGAATCTCGGTGCAGCGGAAGGCTTCCGTGCGTCCCTCGACCGCGGAGACCACGTCCATGAGCGTGATGCGCTCGGGTGTGCGGGCCAGCCGATAGCCCCCGCGCGCGCCGGGCGTGGAGTCGAGGATTCCCTCGCGCACCAGCGGTTGCAACCGCTTCTTCAGGTATTCGGGCGGCAGCTCGAAGATCTCGGCCAGGCGGGCGGTGGCGATCGGCGCGTGATCGTCGAGCCAGGCCAGCACCGTGCAGCAGTGCAGTCCCCATTCGACGCCTTCACCCATCATCATGAATAGGGATAATACATGTCCCGGATACCCGGGCCAACCCCGATTCAGCGGCTGATGCGGCGGGCCTTCATGCCGTTCGAGAGCGGCACCTCGGTGACCTTGCCGCCGGATTCGGCGTGCAGCATGCGGCCGCTGCCGGTGTAGACGCCGACATCCGAGGGCCCGCGCGGGCCGAAGGACCCGAACACCAGATCACCGGGTTTGGCATTGAGCAGCTGGACCTCCACGCCCTGTTCCCACTGCTGTTCGGCCGTGCGCGGCAGGCTGATGGTGCTGCCGCTGGCGGCGAATACCGCGGCCGCGGTGAAGCCCGCCTGGTCGAATCCGCCGTCGCTGGGCCCGCCCGGGCCGCCGCCGCCGAAAACGTAAGGGGTGCCGGCCCATTGCTGTCCCGCCGCCACGATCTGCGCTCCCAGATCGGCGTTCGGGTCGGCCTGGAACCGCCCCTCGCTGCCGAGGCTGCGGAATCCGGGCTCGGCGGCCAGGATCCGCGCCACGTACGGCCGCGTCTCGGTGTAGTGCCGGGAGATCTGGTTGGGCATGCCGCCGGAGGCGAGCACCGCGCCCTCGCCGGCGTTGTAGGCGGCGATGGTGAGCGCGGTCAGGTCGCCGGAGACCTTGCCCTCCGACATCCAGCCCTCAATGGTCTTGGCGATGGCGCACATGTAGCGCCCCTGCCCGATGATGGCGTCGGCCGGATCCAGCACGCTGGCATAGCCTTTGCCGTCGGCGTCGATGACGTACGGCTGTCCGTCGGGTGCGAGGGCCTTGGCGGTGCCGGGCATGAACTGGGCGATGCCCTGCGCGCCGTCCGGGGACACCGCGTCGGTGCGGAACCCGGATTCGGCCTGACCCTGGGCGGCCAGCAGCGAGGCGCCGATCTCCGGGCACAGCGAACCCGCGCGGCGGTACCAGATCTCCAGTTCGGGCGGCACCTTCCCGGAGGCGAGATTGCCGCCCGGCGTGCCGAATCCGTTCTCGCAGTAGGGCGTACTGGGTGCGGGGATGCTGCCGCCGGCCAGCCACGGCATGGGGTCGACCTGGTGCCCGCCGGTCAGCCGCCCGCCCGGCACCAGCTCGAAATGCAGGTGCGGGCCGGAGGATTCGCCATTGCTGCCGACGTCGGCGATGTGCTGGCCCATCTGCACGACGTCGCCGGTGTGCACGAAGATGCCGTTCTGGTACATGTGCCCGTACACGGTGGAGTACCGGCGGCCGCTGCCGTCGAGGGAGTCGATGACCACCCAGTCGCCGAAGCCGGATGCCGCGCCCGCGGCCACCACCAGCCCGTCGGCGGCGGCGTAGATCGGCGTGCCCGCGGGGGCCGCCAGGTCGACGCCCATATGGGTGCCGCCGCGCGCACCGAACACGTCGCTGACGGTGAATGTGCCTGCGGCGAGCGGATATTGGTGCCGTCCGGCCCCGGTGAGGCTGCCCGCCTCGTTCACCGTGCCGGGCGCCGCCGCCATGGAGGCATTGGCCGGCGCGAGCTCGGTGGCGGTGGGAGCGGCGTCCTTGATGGTGACCTGGACCCGGTCCAGGTGATTGCGGGCGACGTCGCCGCGGTCGCCGAGCGGGCTCCACTCGGTGCCGGCGGCCGCGCCCGGAGTCCAGCTGCGCTGCTTCCAGATCAGGTAGTCGACCCGGAAGGCGGCGGCGTTCTGCTGCAGGAACGAGACGATGGCGTCGCCCTTGCCCGAGTCCGACCCGACGATGAATTCCACCGAGCGCCCGGCCTTCAGGTCCGGAACGGAATCGTCGTTCACGATGCCGCGCATGTCCATCATGCCGAAGTGGGCCACCGTGCAGCGCAGCACGCGCAGCGCGCCCTCCTGCAGACCGGCCTCGACGGGCGAGCCGGTGGTGGGGCAGTTGGGTTCGGTGCGGGCCGAGGTGACGGCGGGAACGCTGGGTGTGCCCGGGCCGCAACTGGTCTCGCTGGCAGGCAGGATGATGATGAGGACGAGGGTCAGCAGACCCAGCACCAGGGCGACCGCCCCACCTACGAGGACTTTGGGCTTCACGCCCGAACGCTCCCGGCCGCCGCGGTGATCACCCGGACATCATGCCATGGCGGACACGCGGTTTCACGGAGCTGCGTGTCTGTTTCACCGGGATCTGTGTGTCTGTTTCAACAGGCATACAGCGGGCATCCCCCTGATATGCCGTACGTCGCCCGCAATGAAGTCCACGCCGCTCGCATCATCAGCGGC
Source organism: Nocardia sp. NPDC004711 (assembly GCF_053601595.1). Classification (NCBI taxonomy): domain Bacteria; kingdom Bacillati; phylum Actinomycetota; class Actinomycetes; order Mycobacteriales; family Nocardiaceae; genus Nocardia; species Nocardia sp. NPDC004711. The sequence goes on from NZ_JBSGCB010000010.1 coordinate 163,621, forward strand.
GTCGGCACGTTGTTCGCCCTCGTCGAGGGCGTCTACATCCTGATGCTGATCCTCAACGCGGATCAGTCCAACAAGTTCTTCGTCTTCATCAAGGGGCTCGCCGAACCTCTCGCATTGTTCTTCCCGGGCCTGTTCCACACCGGCAGCCCGAACATCGACACCGTCCTGAATTACGGCCTGGCCGCGGTCTTCTGGCTGGTGGTCACCGGTTTCGTCGCCCGGGTCATTGCCCGCTAGAGGCCGGCGGCCGACAGATCGAACGCGGTGAGAGCCGCGGCGAACAGGGGTGTGTGCTCGGAGCGGCCGGGATCGTATCCGGTGAGGGCGGCGATGCGGTTCAGGCGGTAGTTCAGGGTGTTCCGGTGCACGACCAGCGACTCGGCGGCCGCGACGCGATTGTGGTCGCAGGCCAGATACGCACGCAGGGCCGCCATCAGGTGCTGATGCCCGGCCAGCGGCGCGAGCAGGCCGAGCAGCCAGGCGCGGGCGGGGCCGGGGCGGGCGAACTGGTACTGCAGGGCGAGGTCGGCCATCCGGTACACACCGGTCGGCCGTCCCAGTCCTAGGGCGAGCCGGGCGATCTCCCCGGCCTCCTCGGCACACCCGGGAATCTCGGAAACGGTTGCGGCGGTGTCTGTCCCGGCTATCACCCGGCCACCCGCGGCGGCGGCGATCCGGGCGACCGCGGCATCGACCCGGGCGGCCGGTTCGCTCACCGGCACCAGCACCCAGCCCCCGGCCCGATCCAGCACGGTCAGCGCCAGCGGTGACAGCGCGTCGACCTCCCCGTGGATCACCCGCATGGCGGGCCGCGCGCCGTCCCCTGCGGCGGGCCGCACATCGCCCACCGCGGCGGGCCGCACATCGCCCACCGCGGCGGGCCGCACATCGCCCACCGGGGCGGCCGTGCCGGCGGTGCGCAGCGCCAGCACGTGATAGCCGCCGAGCACGATCCCGAATCGATCGGCCGGCAGTTCGGCCGGTTTGCCCTGCAACAATGCCTGCGCCAGAGCACGTTTGGCTTCCCGCTGCTCCCAGTGCAGGTCCTGCCGCTCACGCAGATAGGACCCGGCCACGCCCGGAATGACGACGCCCAGATACCGCAGCAACTGCGGCACGGCCCGCAGCAGTTCCTCCCGCTCGTGTTCCGTCCGCGCCTGTGCGGTGAGAACGTTCCAGGCCGCCAGCGCCCCTTGGTGATACACCGCCAGCACCGCATCCAGGGGGATGCCTTCGCGCGCCCGCCGCACCGCGACCGCGATCATGTCGTCCAGATCGCCCGCCTGGGGTTCGCGCCCCTCCCCCAGCAGTCGCGTGAACAGCCGCAGATTGTCCTCGGCACGATGGATCACGTCCCGCTCCAGCAGATCCCGTGGCAACTGCTCGTAATCCGGGACGCTGCGCACCACCGCCGCCAGGATCTCCCGCGCGGCCTCGGACAGGTGGGTCGCCAGGAATTCCGTGAACGCGGCCTGATCCTCGGGTGGGTTACTCACCGGTACATTGTCGCCGCGACCGAATCCCTTCGCGGGGCAAATGAATCCAGCAGGGCGAATAGCCGCCACCGCCGGATCGGCCTGTCATTCCACCAAATCCGGCCGATCAACCCGGAGATCCTCCCCACCGCCGTGCAGGCCCTGATCGGTCAGGCCATCGGGGTGGGGAGGTGACCGGTCATAGCTCGACGATGGAGGTCAGCGGGTAATCGCCCTGGCGTTCACGGCCTTTGAGGAAGCCGAGCTCGAGCACCACCGCCGCCGCGACCACCTCGGCCCCGGCGGCGGCGAACAGCTCGGCCGCCGCGGCGAGGGTGCCGCCGGTGGCGAGCACGTCGTCGAGCAGCAGGACCTTACGGCCCTTCAGATCGATGCCGTCGGCCGGGATCTCCAGTGCCGCCGAACCGTATTCGAGGGTGTACTCACGCGAGATCACCGGCGGCGGCAGCTTGCCCGCCTTGCGGACCGCGATCACGCCGGTGCCCAGCGTGGCGGCAACGCCCGCGCCCAGCAGGAAGCCGCGCGCGTCGACACCCGCCACCAGGTCGGCGTCGGGGGCGCAGGCCGCCAAGCAGTCCAGCACCGCGCGGAAGCCCTCGGAGTCGGCGAACACCGGGGACAGATCCGCGAAACGCACTCCCGGCGTCGGGAAGTCGTCACGCCAGCGGGTCAAACGCTGCACCGCGGCCGCCGCGCGGGCGGCCCGTTCCCCCGCCACCTCGGCCGTCTCCAGCATCTCGTGCTTGCTCATCCGCACCCACTCCTCATTCACCACGCCACCACGGCTCTCACCGTTTCAGCACCCAGCGATCCATGTTCCAGCCCGCTCCCGCCTCGGTGGGACTGGCGATGCCGTTCTCCATACCGTCACCGAACCCGATGGTGCGGGGGGCGGCGAACAGCGGAACCGACGGCATCTCGCTCCAGAGCAGGTTCTCCTGCTCGGTCAGCAGGTTCAGCACGGTGCCCGAGTTGTCCTCGGCCGCAAGCTGATCCGCGATGGCATCGTAGCGGCCGTTGCCGAACCGGCCGAAATTCAGCCCCGCGCCGGTGCGCAGCGACGCGATGGCGCCGGCGCCGGCCAAGGAACCCGACGGGCCCGGCATGCCGGCGGTGCCGCCCAGGATGGCGTCCACCTTGCCGTCGGTGAGCTGCGACGCGGTGAAATCCGGTGCGCCCGCGTCGACCACGGTGATGCCCGCGGCCTTGCAGGCGTCGGCGATGGCGGTCACCGTGGCCGCGCGCCGCTCGTCCGGCTTGACGTAGCCGATGCGGACGGTCTGGTTCTGGACACCCGAGGTCGCCGCGGCCTGGGTGGCGGTGGCGTCACCGCCCTTGTACTTGTCACCCGCACCCGAGATCGCCGAGTAGTACACCGAATCCTGTTGCACCGTCCGGGAATTCAGCAGGCTCGCACCCAGCCCGAGCTTGACGTCGTAACCCGGGTGCCCGAACTTGTCGAACAGCGCCTGCCGCGGCACGCACAGCGCGAACGCCCGGCGCGCATCCGCCGATCCGAACACCCCGCCGGTGCTCAGCACCAGCTGCTCGACCCCGCGGCTCGGCAGATTCTGCTTGTGGAACCCGCCCAGGCCCACGTCGCCCAGCGACCCGGCGCCCACATCGAGCACGCCGATCGACTTGTCCGACACCTTCGACTTCAGGTCGGAGTGCCGGTCCCACACCACGATCCGCGGCGTCCGGGGCTGATTGCCCCACCACTTCTCGTTCTTGACCAGCACCAGACCGTCCTTGTCACCGAACGAGTCGATCCGGTACGGCCCCGAGGACGGCAGCAGTGTCAGGTCCACCTTGCCCGGGGCGAGCTTCCAGCCGTTGTTCCAGAAGTCGGCGATGCGCTCGAGGGTGGGTTGATCCCCGGTCTGCACCGGCGTCACCACGCTCGGGATTTTCACCTGCGCGGCGATCACGTGCGCGGGCATCAGCTCGGTGGCATTGAACAGCGTCTTCCACGCCGAATAGTGCTTGCCCGGCCGGAACACCACGGTGGCGTCCTTGGATCCGGGCTGGCAGTCCACCCGCTCGATATCGCGGTAGCCGTCGGTGCTCGCGGCGTCGAACAACGGCGCCGGCCCGCCCGGACCGGCCTTGGTGAATCGCCCGCTGCGCGCCGCCCAGGTCAGCACCAGGTCATCGCAGGAGGTCGCCACGCCATCGGAGTAGACGCCCTCCGGGGCGAGGCGGTACTGGATGGTCTGCGCGTCGCCCGGGACCTCCTTGGCGGTGCCGGTGTCGGTGTCGGCCACCGGCTGCCCGTCCGGACCGGTATAGAAGAACCCGGTCAGGACCCGCGAGAACACCGCGGCCGTACCGCTGTTCGCGCCCAGCGTGCTGCCGCCGTTGTAGCTGGCGACGACCGCGTCCACGCCGTACCCGATCGAGGGCACCTGATTCTTGCTGGAGCACCCGGCCAGCGCACCGGCGGCGAGGGCACCCGCCACCAGCGCGACGGCGGTCCGGCGCACAACCCTGTGGTCTTGCTTCACGGTCGCACCCCCTGCGCTCAGTGCCGTCGCTGCTGTCGTTTCCCAGTCGGCCGGGCCCCGGGACGCGGCGCCCCGGCGCTCTGACTGCGCGGCGCGTGGTCGCGTCCGAAACCATTGGCCTCGGCGCCACGGCCCGCGGCGCCGGCCCGCTCGGCGGCCGCCGCGCCCACCCGCGCCTTCGCGCCGCCGGAGCGGCGGTTGAGCACCTTCTTGGTGTGCGCGGCCACCGGACCCCAGGTCTCCTTGAGCGTCACCAGCACCGGCACCGCGAAGAAGATGGACGAGTAACCACCCACGATCATGCCGACCAGCTGCACCAGCGCCAGGTCCTTCAGGGTGCCGACACCCAGCAGCCACACCGCGACCACCAGCATGCCGATGATCGGCAGGATGCCGATGACGGTGGTGTTGATCGAGCGCATCAGCGTCTGGTTGGCCGCCAGGTTCGCCTTCTCCGCGTACGTGTGCTTGGTCAGGTGCAGGACACCGCGGGTGTTCTCCTCGACCTTGTCGAAGACGACCACGTTGTCGTAGAGCACATAGCCCAGGATGGTGAGCAGACCGATGACCGCCGCCGGTGTCACCTCGAAACCGACCAGCGAGTAGATGCCCGCGGTGACGATCAGGTTGAAGAACAGCGAGCCGATCGCCGCGAACGCCATATCGCGTTCGAAGCGAATCGCGATGTACAGCGTGGTCAATCCGACGAACACCACCAGCGCCAGCAACGCCTTCTTGGTGACCTGGCCACCCCAGGTTCCACTGATCTCGGCGACGCTGATGGCATTGCGGCTGGCCTGGCCGTTGGAGTCCTTCGGATGGAAGGCGTCGAACAGCGCGGTCTGCAGCTTGTCGGCCTGCTCGACACTCAGTGTGTCGGAACGGATCTGGATGGTCGCCGATGCCCCCGAGCCCGCCTTCTGCACGGTGACCGGGTCGTGGCCGAGCGTGGACCGGTAGACGTCCTCCACCTTCGAGGTGGTGACGCTGTCGGAGGCGGGCAGCTGGATCCGGGAGCCACCCGCGAAGTCGATGCCCAGGGTGAAGCCCTTGAACACCATGCTGGCCACCGCGATGGCGATCAGCGCCGCCGCGATGCCGTAGTACACCTTGCGCTTGCCGACGATCTCGAAACCACCGGTACCGGTGTAGAGCCGCTCGAACAGGCTGTGCCGCTTGCCTGTCGGCACGGCCTCGTAGTCGAGCTCGGAGTCGGAATCCACGACGACGGGAGAGGACTTGGCCATGATCACGCCTCCTTCACCAGGACGCCGGCGGTGGCCTTGCGTTCCTGTGCAAGCTCTGCAATAGCGCCCAGGCCGTTCACCGACGGCTTCGCCCAGAACGGCGAGCGCGAGACCAGCATCATCAGCGGCGAAGTCACCAGGTACAGCACGACGACGTCGAGCACGGTGGTGACACCGAGGGTGAAGGCGAAGCCCTTCACCTGGCCCGCGGCCAGCACGTACAGCACGGCGGAGGCGATGAGCGAGACCGTCTTGCCCGACAGGTTGGTGCGCTGCGCGCGCTGCCAGCCGCGCGGGACCGCGGACCGGAAGCTGCGGCCCTCCCGCATCTGGTCCTTGATGCGTTCGAAGAAGACGACGAACGAGTCGGCCGTCATACCGATACCGATGATCAGACCCGCGATACCGGCCAGGTCGAGGGTGAAGCCGATCCAGCGGCCCAGCAACACGATCAGCGCGTACACCGCCACACCCGCCGCGAGCAGCGAGAAACCGGCCAGGAAGCCGAGCATGCGGTAGTAGAGCAGGCAGTACAGCAGCACCGCCACCAGGCCGATGGCACCCGCGATCAGACCGGCGTGCAGCGACGAGATGCCCAGGGTCGCCGAGACCGTCTCGGCCTCGGAGGTGCCGAACGACAGCGGCAGCGAACCGTACTTCAGGGTGTTCGCCAGCTCCTTGGAGGTCTTGGCATTGATGCCCGGACCCGAGATCGCGGTGCTACCGCTGAACTGGCCGCCCTCCTTGATCACCGGCGCGGAGACCACGCGGGAGTCCAGGGTGAAGGCGATCTGCTTGCCCACGTACTTGTTGGTGAGGTTGCCCCACTGGTCGGTGCCGCTGGACTTGAACTGCAGGCTGACCACCCACTGGGCCTGCTGCAGCACGCCGGAAGCGTCCTTGATCTCGGTACCGTCCATCACGGACTTGTCGAGCAGGTAGACGGTGGTGCCGTCGGTGCTGCAGGTCACCAGGGGCAGGTTCGGATCGTCGTTGCCCTGCAACGGATCCGGCTTGGAGCAGTCCAGCGTGGCCATGGCCTGCAGCTGGGCGTTCTGGTCGGTGCTCTGGCGGGCCGCCTTGGCGGCCGCGATCTCCTGCGCGGTCTGCTGCTGGCCGCCCGGCTGCGCGGGCGTCGACGGCGGCGCGGACGGGGTGGTCGGGGCCTGCGCCGGGAACACCCGGTTCTGCGGGGCCTCGCCGGTCGTCGTGGGGGCCGGAGCCTCGGCCGTGGCCGGGGTGGTCTCGACCGGCGTCGCGCTCGTGCTCGGCGGCTGCTGCGGCTGGGTCTGCTGCGGCTGCTGGGCCTGCTTACCCGCCTGCGCGGGGGCGCTCTGCACCACCGGACGGAAGTACATCTTGGCGGTGGTCGCCAGCGATTTCGCCTGTGCGCCATCGGCACCGGGGACTGTGATCACCAGATTGTCGCCCTCGATGACGACCTCGGAGCCCGCCACGCCCAGACCGTTCACGCGCTGCTCGATAATGTTCTGCGCCTGCTTGAGGCTGTCCTGGCTCGGCTTACCGCCATCCGGGGTGCGAGGCGTCAGGGTGACGCGGGTACCGCCCTGCAGGTCGATGCCGAGCTTCGGGGTGTGGTGCTTGTCCCCGGTGAAGAAGATCAGGCCGAACATCAGAGCCACCAGCGCGGCGTAGATGCCGAGCAGACGCAACGGGTGCGCCGTTCCCTGAGAAGGTGGCACAGTACTTATCTCCTAGGCGGATTCGAAGGTGGAACGAGCGGGCACACACCGCAGCGCCACCGGCCGCCGGGAATCCGGTGCGGCCGATGGCGCGGAGTATGTCAGTCCTTGGTCAGCCGCGGCGCGTCGTCGGCGGCTTCGGGGGCGGCGACGTGATCGTCGGCGACGCCGTTCGAAGACGCGGCTTCGGTGGTCTCGGCGGTGGTGTCCTCGGTGGCGTCGTCGTTGCGCACCTCGCGGATCGATTGCCGCAGCCAGGTGGTGACGACTTCCTCGGCGATCTCCAGATCGACGGTGGTGTCATCGAGCTCGACCACGGTGCCGAAGAGCCCCGACGTGGTGACGACCCGGTCGCCGACCTTCAGGCTGTCCTGCATCTCGGTGACCTTCGACATCTCCCGCTTCTGACGGCGGACACCGAGGAACATCGGGATGAGCAGGGCAACCAGCAGTAGCGGCAGCAGAAGGTCCATCGTCGAAGTCAGCCCCTAGTAAGTGGTCGGTTGGGTGCGTTTCCCACACAGTCTGCCAGTAATCCCTGAGAGAATGCGCGGCGACCTGTTCTAGAGTCCACGCTCGTTCGCGCAGGGCTGATTCATCCTGTTTCCCCCAGCTGCGCGGTCGACCGCCGACTCTGCCGACCGCGCAGTCCCGCTCAGGCCGGCTGCCGCCCGTAGGTGTAGTCGTCGAGCGGGAAGGTGGTCGCCTCGCGGTGGGCGTTCAGGGTGCTTGTCGGGCGCAACAGCGCGGCCTCACCGTGCTGGTTGAAGTAGTAGCTGCGGGCCGTGGCGCACTGGCCGCCGTAGAAGACCGACGAATCCAGTTTCTCGGTGACGCGGTCCAGGAAGTCGGCGTTGGCGCGCTCGGTGACCTCGAAGACCCGTTCGCCGCGGCGGAACATCTCCCCGAACAGGCGCGCCATGTGCTTCATCTGCGCCTCGATGGTGGTGAAGTAGGACAGGCCGCTGTAGGAGTAGGGGCTGTTGAGGCTGACGAAGTTGGGGAACTTCGGCACCGTGATGCCCTCGTAGGCCTGGAAGCGGTTGTCGCGCCAGAACTTTCCGAGATCGCGGCCGTCGCGGCCGATGATCTCGATGGCCGGGAAGTTGACGTCCCACAGGTTGAAGCCGGTGGCCAGGATGAGGGTGTCGATCTCGGTCTTGTGGCCGTCGGCGGTGACGATGCCGTCGGGCTCGATGTGGTCGATGGAGTTGGTCTCCAGGCGCACGTGCGGCTCGTTGAAGGTCTTGAAGTAGAGGTTGGAGAAGGTGGGGCGCTTGCAGCCGAAGTCGTAGTCCGGCGTCAGCTTCTTGCGCGTCTCCTGGTCGCGCACCTGGGTTCGCAGATGCGCCTTGGCCAGGATGCCCGCGGCCCTGTTGAGCGGCTTGGCCTCCTTGAAGTGCAGCACGCCGACCACCATGAGCGCCTCCAGCATGGAGGTGTTGACCAGGCGAGCGGCCTTCTGCGTCAACGGAACTCGCGCGAACAGATTCTGTACCGCGGGCGGAATCCGGGCGTCGACCTTCGGGACCACCCAGATCGGGGTGCGCTGGAAGACGGTCAGCGCCCGCGCCTGCTTGGCGACCTCCGGGATCAGCTGCACGGCGGTCGCGCCGGTGCCGATGATGGCGGACCTGGTCCCGGTGAGATCGACCTCGTCGTCCCACGCGGTGGTGTGGATGATCGTGCCCGCGAAGGTGTCGATGCCCGGGAACGGCGGGGTGTAGGGCTGCGACAGGAATCCGGTGGCGGCCATCAGATAGCGCGCGGTCAGCGATTCACCGTTCTCGACGGAGACCACCCAGTACTGCTGTTCCTCGTCCCAGCGCGCACCCCCGACCACGGTGTCGAACCGCATGCGCCGGCGCAGGTCGTACTTGTCGGCGACGTGCTCGGCGTACTTCTTCAGCTCCGAACCCGGGGCGAACAGCCGCGACCAGTACGGGTTGGGCTCGAAGGAGTACGAGTAGGTGACCGAGGCGATGTCCACGGCCAGGCCCGGGTAGCGGTTGACGTGCCAGGTGCCGCCCAGGTCGTTCTCCCGCTCGAGGATGACGAAATTGCTCAGGCCGAGCCGATCCAGCTCGATGCCCGCGCCCATACCGCCGAATCCCGCGCCGACCACGATGGCGTCGTACTGAGGTGCCACGCCGAACCTCCTGCAAGAACTGTGTTCGAACAAAACTGTGTTCAAAGAAATGATGCACATGTCACGGAATGACATCTCATTCCGTTTATGATCACCGTATCATCGGGCTCGTGACGAAGCCATCCTCGAGAATCGAACGGCGTAAGGCCGAACTCCGGCAGGAGATCATCGACACCGCGTTCGCGTGTTTCGCCGAGCGGGGCTACCACGCCACCGGCATCGCCGACATCGCGGGCGAGCTGGGCATCGGGCATGGGACGTTCTACCGATACTTCGAGAACAAGCGCGACATCATCGACCACGTCATCGACGATCTGTCCGCGCGGATCATCGAGTCGCTGGGGACCGACAATGCCCCCGACGCCGCCGACAGCCTCGAGGAGTACCGCGCGCAGGTGGATCGCATCGGCGACGCGCTGAACCACATCTTCCTCGAGGACCGGCGGGTGGCGCAGCTGCTGCTGTTCCAGGCCACCGGCATCGACACCGAATTGACCGCGCGGCTCTACGGTTTGCTCGACACCGCGGACATGCTGACCGCCGGGTACCTCGAGCACGGGGTCGAACGCGGTTATCTGCGTGCGGATCTCGACACCGTGAACACCGCGCGGGCGGTGACCGGCATGCTGCTGGCCGCCATTCTGCACGGCATCCGGACGCCCGAGGTGCAGGCGGTCGACGATCTCAGCCACGCCATCCGGCATCTGCTCATCGACGGCGTCCGCAAGCACTGACCCCACCGTGCACAAACGGACCGTTTGTCCGGTGCGGCCGGATTCGGCTGGGGGCGGAGGTAATTCGGACATGCAGCCATTGGCACAATGACCCGAGTGACCCCAGACGACGTCCGCCGCACCCGGTTCGGCCACGCGCCGTCCGGTCCCCACGGCTACCACCCCGCCCAGGTGGACGCCTTCTGCGCACGCATCGCCGACACCATGCTCGGCCGCGACCATCTGAGCATCGCCGAGATCCGGCACATCGAATTCGACGGTCCCCCACCCGGACATCGCGGCTACGACATCGACGAGGTGGACGACTTCCTCGACCACGTCTGCACGGAACTGGAATACCTACGCCGCGGCCGCGGACGCCTCCCCGCCGGCCGCACGCCCGACACCCTCACCCACGACGACGTCCTGCGCATCCAATTCTCCGCTCCCCCTTTTGGTTTCCCCGGCTATCTGGCCGAGGAAGTGGGCGCGTTCCTCGACCGCCTGGCGGCGACGCTCGCCCACCACGGCCCCAACGGCCTCACCCCGAACGATATCCGGGACATCACTTTCCACCTCGCCACCGACGGCGCGCCCGCCTATCACCGCGAGGAGGTCGACGCCTTTCTCGACCTGGTGATCCACCAGCTCGAGAAGCCCGAAGCATCCCGGCACTGACACCCGAAGTCGGAGCAGAATCTCCATCGGACGTCTCGCGTGTAGGGACCTTGGGCCCTGCTTCCGGAGGAGCCGACGCAACAGACTGATCGTCATGCGTAGACGATTCGAGTTGGCCTTCAACATGTCCTACCTGGCGATCATCTGGGGGCTGGTGATCGCCATGCGGCGCAATCGCGACCGGGTTCCGCGGGAGCAGCGGGAAACCGCGGCGCGATTCGAGGAGGCGTTCACCCTGCTGGCGACCGGCGACACCGCACACCTGGCGTTGCGCGCGGTGTCCATGGCACGCGGCGAGGACCGCGGGTATCTGAGCCTGCGGGGACGGCGGGCGAGTCTGATCGGGCTGGGAGAGATGGCCACCTCGATCACGATCACCCTGTTCTATGTGCTGTCGCTGGATGCCTGGCGGCTGCGGTTCCGGCGCTCCTGGGACGGTTTCACCAAATCGCTGCTGGGGCTGTCGTTCGTGCGATTGATCCTGCTGGCAACGCCGTTCAACAACTGGGACCGGGACGAGACGCCCGCCGGGTACGGCGTGGACCGCAATCTCCCGCTGCTGGCCGTGGGCGCCGGCGAGATGTACCTCATGCGCCGCGAAGCCACCCGCACCGGCGATCGCACCTTCCGCTTCCTCTCCGACGCCATGGCCGCGTCCTTCGCCTGCTACCTGCCCGTCATCCTGTGGGCTCGCCGCATCCCCCAGCTGGGTCTGCTCATGATTCCCAAGACCCTCGCCTACCTCGCCATGGCATTTCGCGTCTACGCCGACTTCTTCCGGGGCACACCGGAATCGGCCGCCCCGGAACCGGCGGCACCCGCAACCGACGCCACCGTCATCCCGGCACCGTCGCACCCAGCCGCGTCGCCGAGCTGACCGGTGCCACCGGCGGCCTGCGGTGCGCCCAGGGAGCGACGCGCTCGATGGCCGCGGCCAGCCGGATCACGGTGGCGTCGTCGAGGTGGCGGCCGATGATCTGGAGTCCGATGGGGAGGCCGGTGTCGGTCCAGCCCGCCGGAAGGCTGGCGGCAGGCTGGCCGGTGAGATTGGCGGGATAGTTGAATCCGATCCAGGCAGAATCGGAAACCGCTGTGCCGTCGATGATTTCGGGACCGGTCAGCTCCACCGGAAAGGCCGGGACGGCCGTGGTCGGAGTGATGAGGACATCGAGGTGGCGCATGAGCCGGGCCATGGTGTTCACCAGCGCCTTGCGCGCGATGTTCGCGTCGGTGAAGTGCTGTGCGGTCCACGGTTGCCGGATCCAGTCGATCACGTACGGCGACATCCGCTCGCCGTACGCGTCGATCATGGCTCGCATGCCGGTCAGATCGGTCTCGGCGATGATCAGCGCGGAGAAGGCGGCGGCGGGGTCCGCCCACCCGGGCGTCACGTCCTCGACGCGGCATCCGAGGCGGCCGCCCACGACCTCCAGCACCGCTCGTTCGACCACCGCCCGAACCTGAGGATCCACCGCCAGGTACCCGAGATCGGCACTGAATCCGACCCGCAGCCCGGCCACCGACTCCGGATGCTCGGCACCGGCCCGGGCCGCGCCGATCCAGTCCACGTCCTGACACGGAATGGAGTGCCGATCGCGCGGATCGGGGCCGGCGAGCACCGACAGCAGCAGTGCCGCGTCACCGACGGTCCGGGTGATCGGGCCGATGTGTTCGACACTCTCCCAGCCGGATACGCCGGGCAGCCGCTCGTCGCGGCAGCCCGGATACACCGGCACCCGACCCATCGACGGCTTGACTCCGACCAGCCCGCACAACGCCGCGGGCGCGCGGACCGAGCATCCGCCGTCACTGCCCAGGGCCGCGGGCCCCAGCCCGGCCGCGACCGCCGCCGCCGACCCCGCACTGGATCCGCCGGGGCTCCTCGTGAGGTCCCACGGATTGCGGGTGGCCGGGAACAGGCGATTGAGCCCGGTTGCGCTGTAACCGAATTCGGAAGTATTGGTCTTGCCCAGACAGATCGCGCCCGCCGCGAGAGCGCGTTCGACCACGATGTCGTCCTCGTCCGGGATGTGATCGCGATAGACCCACGACCCGGCGGTCGTGCGAATTCCCTTGGTGGACAGCAGGTCCTTGATCCCGAGCGGCACTCCCGCGAGCGGCCCCGGATCGAGGCCGCGCGCCAGTCCATCGGCCACCCGCCGCGCCTGTCGCCGCGCCTGGTCCGGCGTGGGGGTGCAGAAGGCATGCAGCAGTGGGTCGAATTCTGCCATCCGGTCGAGTACCGCGTCGACGATCTCGACCGGCGACAGCTCCCGTGACCGGACCCGGGCGGCGAGTTCGGTGGCGGGGAGGAAGCAGAGTTCCTCTCGCTCAGCGGAATTCACTGTGAGACCTCATCCGCCCACGGCGGCGACGGCGGGTTCGCGTGCGGCCGCCGGCAGTACCGCCGTGATTCCGGCCTGCACCGCCACCGCGGTGACGAACCCGATGACCGCGTCCACCGAGCCCGCCAGCTGATAGTGCGCGATCCCGGCGGCCACCGCCCCGATCCCCCACGCCGCGAACGCGACCGGCCGGACCGGCGCACCCGCCGCGGCCCGGCGCCGGGCCAGCAGGTGATCGACGATGAGGACCGCGCCGATCGGCGGCACCACCACGCCCAGCAGGACCAGCCAGTTGACGATGTGCGCCCAGATTCCGGTCAGCGCCACCACGGTGCCGATCAGGCCCAGCGTCACCGCCAGCGGCCGCATGCGCAGCGGGGTGATCCCGGCCCAGCCCACCGCTCCGTTGTAGAGGCAGTGCGCCGCAACCGATCCCAGGTTCGCGAACACGAACAGCACCGACAGCCCGGTGATCAGGGAGCCGTGCCCGGCGAGTAGTCCGAGGAAGGCCCCGCCGTTCGACGCCGGATCACTCGCGCCGCCGATCGCGACCACCACGCCACCGACGAGGAACGCGATCGAATTGGCGAACGGGAAGGCCGCGGCCGCGGCCAGCACCCCCGCCCGGCCGTCGCGGGCCCAGCGGGTGAAGTCGGCGGTCATGGTGCCCGAATCGGCGAAGCCGCCGACCACGATGCTCACGCACGCCCAGAATCCCAGCGGCCCGCTGCCGCCGGCGTAACCGAGCACCCCCGAGAGCGAATGCCCGTGCCCGAGACCGCAATACAGGGCCAGGCCCGCCATGATCAGGAACAGGGGCGTGCCGATCAGGCCGATGAGCGACAGGGCCCGGATCCCGGCGAGGGTGAGCACCACGAAGAACGTCCCGCCGATCACCCCGCCCCAGAACGGATTCCACCCGTACATGCCTTGGAGCGTGGTGCCGGTGAGCCCGACCTGATAGGAGAACCAGCCGATCACGACCGTGGCCAGGAAGCCGACCACCACGGCGCGCCCGCGGTCGCCGAAAGCGCGTCGCGCCTGCAGCGAGAAATTGCGGCCGGTCTGCCCGCCGATCCAGCTCAGCGTGCCGATATAGCCGAACAACAGCAGATTGCCCAGCAGGATCGCCAGCAGCCCGTGCCCCATGCCCTGGCTGTAGACGATCAAGCCGCCGAAGACCGCGTTGCCCAGGCACATCGGGAATCCGGCCCAGACCGCCGCCACCGAGAGCAGGCTCCGGCGCTCGGTGGCCGGGACCGGTTCCTGCTCGTATTCGTGACTCGACATGGTTCGGCCCCGCCTATCCCTGCTGCTTGAGACCCTTTGCGGGGTCGATGAATTCGTTGGTGACCAGGTCCGCGGCGGTGAGGTTGTCGGGGACCTGCTGGCCCTTGGCGCGCAGCAGCGGAGTGACCTGGGCGATGGCGCGGGTGACGCGGTCGGTGTCGAAATTGCCGAGGGTATTGCCGGGGCCGTTGGCGACGATCTTGTTCTCCAGCTGGACCCGGACGGAGTCGGTATTGCCGGCGACGGAGATGGGCGGGCCGTCCGGAATCGTCTGCGCGATGCGGAGCAGGGCCTGGTTGGTGGGGTCGGGATTGGTGACATAGTCGATCTGGGCCTGCTGCAGCATGGGGACGAGCTTCTGCAGGCAGGGGCGCAGTTTGTCGAGTTCGCCGCTGCGGACCGACCAGGCGTGCGGGTAGCTCTCGTATCCGGCGTCGGCGACCAGCAGGTGACCGGTGGGCTTCTGCCAGCCCTTGACGTCGTGCTCCCAGCGGTACGGCTCGTTGGAGACGTAGGCCTGCTGCATGACCCGGCCGTGCTCGGCGACGAAGCGGCTGGGCGTGCCGTCGTAGGAGGCGTCGGCCTGTTCCTTCTTCACGTACCCGCCGGCGATCAGGTAGTCCATGTAGATCTTGCCCTCGGAGTACAGGATCGGGGCGTTGGTCGCGGCCACGTCCTTCCACGAGTTGACGGTGTAGGTGGCGGGATCCCACATGATGATCTGCGGGTTCTTCGCGAGCGAGGCGAAGACGCCGGTCAGCGGGAACTTCGCCTTGGCTCGCACCTGCTCGTCGGTCGGGACCAGTCCGAGGGTGATGGAGTTGTCCTGGTACATCTGCGCGGGTACCGGTTGGCCACCGAGGAACGGACCGCCCAGCCGCACTTCGACATTCACGCCGGTGTCGCCCAGCGGGCCGGTGTACGCGCCCTTCTTGGGGTCGACGGTGCCGTTCGGGCCGACCAGCTGATAGGCCGCCGCGCGTTCGGGTGTGGCGTACCAGTCCGTCTGGATCACGATGGTGGACGGACAGACTCCGGCCAGCACGCCCTGCCCGGAGGGTTTCGGGGTGGAGGCGCCGCCACCGCAGGCGGCGGTGAGCAGGACACTGCCGGTGATCGCGGCAGCGGCGAGGACACGTTTCTTCACGAGCATTCCTTGAGGGTTGAAACCGATTGCGGGAGAATCTGTTCGGCTATTCGCCGGCGCGCTTGCCGTGGGCGCGGTCCACGCGCCCGGCCAGGAAATCGAAGATCCAGAACAGGACCAGGCCCACCAGCGAGGACAGCAGCAGCGCGGTCAGCAGTTCCTCGGTGGCCAGCCGCTGCCGGTAGACGTCGATCATCCGGCCGATGCCCGGATTGCCCTGGCGGAAGAAGAAGTCGGCGACGATCGAGCCGATCACGGCCATGCCCGCCGAGATCTTGAATCCCGAGATCATGGCGGGCAGCGCCGCCGGGAGTTGCAGCTTCAGCAGCCGCTGCCACCGGTTGGCGCCGTGCAGCGTGAACAGGTCGTGCTCGGACGCCTGCACCGACTTCAAGCCGAACAGGGTGTTGGTGATGACCGGGAACAGCGACACCATCACGCACACGATGACCCGGCTGCCGAATTCGTAGCCGAACCAGAAGCCGAACAGCGGCACCACGGCCAGCACCGGAATCGTCTGCAGGATCACGGCATACGGGTAGAGCGAATACTCGGCCCAGCGGGCCTGGCTCATGATCACCGCGAACGCCACCCCGAGCACGATGGCGATCAGCAGACCGACCAGCGCGATCTGCACGGTCGAGGCGAGGGCGGTGAGGATCTCGGCGCGGGTGGCGGCATTGAGCAGGCCCTTGGACACCACCGATTCCGGTGGCGGCAGCAGGAATCGGGATTCCTGCGGGATCAGGAGGTGGCTCGCGATCGTCCAGGCGGCCATGACCAGTGCGAACACCAGCGCGGGCGCGAGCACGCGCACCGGGGTGACGGCGAAGGGCCAGCGGAGTTTCCGGGGTGTGCGCGGCGGCCGCGCGGTCGCCTCGGTCGTCTTGGGCGGCACGGCCGTCTCGGGCACGACGATTCCGCTGTCGGCGGTCGCGGCGGTCATGCGACCCTCCCCCCGATCCGCGCAGTTCCTCGCTCGGCGTCGTGCAACGCCGCCGACACCTCCGCCGCGACGGCGCCGAACTCGGGCGTGTACCGCGACTCCGGTGATCGCGGGAAATCCAGCGGCACCGGGATATCCGCCGCCACCCGGCCCGGCCGCCCGGTCAGCACCACGACCCGGCTCGACATGAACACCGCCTCGGCCACCGAGTGCGTCACGAACACCCCGGTGAAGCCCGATCGCCGGTACAGCCCGCTGACCTCCTCGTTCAGGCGCTGCCGGGTGATCTCGTCGAGCGCCCCGAACGGCTCGTCGAACAGGAACAGTTCAGGTGCACCTGTCAGCGCCCGCGCGATCGACGCCCGCATGCGCATGCCACCGGAAAGCTGTGCGGGCTTGTGGTTCTCGAAGCCGGAGAGCCCGACCAGCTCCAGCGCTTCGCGCGCGGCCGTCCGCCGGGTGGTCTTGTCCACGCCGGCGAGCTCCGCGGGCAGCTCGACATTGCGCAGCACCGAGCGCCACGGCAGCAGCGTCGCCTCTTGGAAGACGTAGCCGAGTTTGCCGGTGGCGACGGAAACTGTTCCGGCGGTGGGCTGCTCGAATCCGGCGGCGAGGCGCAGCAGGGTGGACTTGCCACAGCCGGAGGGGCCGACCAGGGAGACGAACTCTCCCGGCCGGATGGCGATATCGATGCCGTCGAGCGCGTGCGTGCCGTTCTCGAAGGTCAGGCCGACATGCTGAAAGGCCAAGGCCGGATCGGTGTATACATTGCCGCCCTCGGCGGCCTCCGTATTCCCGTCCGGGCCTTGGCCTTTGACGATGGTTGAGGCGGTGGTGCGCATGTCCACAGTTCTATCGGCGGATCATTGCCGGATGCGGTCCACGCGATTACACCTTTGTTTCGTATACGATCAGCCCGCGCTGAGCCGGCCAGCGCGCGCGACCACCCGACCGCGCTTGACCACCAGCTTTCGGGTCGGAACGGAAACCACAGCCGCAGCGGGTGTTTCGGCGTCGACCGTGAACAGGTCGGCGGGTGCGCCCACCCGCAACCC
Organism: Nocardia sp. NPDC004711; assembly: GCF_053601595.1. NCBI lineage: Bacteria > Bacillati > Actinomycetota > Actinomycetes > Mycobacteriales > Nocardiaceae > Nocardia > Nocardia sp. NPDC004711. The sequence continues at coordinate 180,897 of NZ_JBSGCB010000010.1, forward strand.
GTAATCCTCGATCCCGAGAACCGCGGCGCCGCCATAGGTTCCGGCCGCCAGCGCCAGTTCGATATCGGCATCGGACACCAGCCGATCCCGGAAGGCCACCTGCATGATCCGGCGCAGCATGTCGCCGTCGCCGTAGGGCGTCCACAGGTCCCGGACGCCGTCATTGCCCAGGGCCAGCCCGGCCCCCGCCTCGTGCATCACCCGCACCGGCACCACCGGCGCGTCACCCACCGCGCAGGTGATCATGGAAACCCCGGCGTCGGCGAGGTTTTCGGCGATCCGGCGCTGCTCACCCGGGGCGAGCTCCCCCATCGCGTAGGCGTGGCTGATGGTGACCCGTCCCGCCAGCCCCGTGGCCCTGGTCCGGGCCGCGATCAGGTCGAACTGCCAGGCGCCCAGCGCGCCCCGGTCGTGCAGGTGGATATCGATGCGCGCGCCGTATTTCTCGGCGAGACCGAAGATCAGATCGAGCTGGCCGGTCGGATTCCCGTCGTAGCCGGCCGGATCCAGCCCGCCGATCACCTCGACGCCCTCGGCCAGCGCGGCTTCCAGCAGCTTGCCGGTGCCCGGCCGGGTCAGCAGACCGCCCTGCGGAAAGGCGACCAATTGCACGTCGACCCGGTCCGCGTGCCGCGCCGCGGCCGCCCGGACCGCCTCCACGCCCCGCAGCCCCACCTCCGGGTCGATGTCGATATGACTGCGGACGTGTGCGGTCCCGCCGGACACCATGGCCCCCAGCAGGTTCGACGCGTAGTCGGCGCTGGGCAGCCCGAGCTCGTCACGGCGGCCCTCGCCGTTGGCGATGCGCCCGGCCAGGGTCGGCCCGCCGGTATTGGGCACCCAGGGACCGCCGAACATGGTTTTGTCGAGGTGACAGTGCGACTCGACCAGGCCCGGAAGCACCAGCGCCCCGGCCAGATCCACGGTGTCGACGCCCTCGGCGCTCAGATCGGGCGCGATCGCCGTGATCCGGCCGTCCCGGACGAGAATGTCGGCGGCGGCGAGCGGGACTCCGGGAGTCCAGGGGCGGCCGCCGCGCAGCAGGAGATCGTTCATGGAGTGCACCACCTGTATCGAAGAGAGAACGGCAAGTCGGGAATCCTTCCGAACGGAATGGCCGCATCGTATACAAATACTGCCTGCTCAGCGACCCGAAACCCCTGCGACACAGCTGCACCCGCGAATATCTGATCGGTGCAGTAGATTTGCGGGATCCCGTCGGGCGAGGCCACGATGGATCGTATGCAAATCCCCATTCCACCGATCGTCAGATGAGGCCGCAGTGACCAGCACCGCCGGGCGCATGACACCGCAGCAGCTGTGCCGCGCCATCCGTGACGACATCATTCGTGGCGCGTACGCCCCCGGCCAACGACTCACCGAGGAGTCGCTCGCCGAGAGCTACGGCGTCTCCCGCGTGCCCGTCCGGGAAGCGCTGCGCACCCTGGAAGCCGAGGGTTTCGCCTCCTCACGGCCCTACGCCGGGGTGTTCGTGGCGGAGCTCACCGAGGACGAGGCCGCCGACCTGCTGGAGATCCGGGCCCGCCTGGAACCGCTCTGTGCGTCTCGGGCGGCGGTGCGGCGCACGCCCGAACAACTCGGCCGCCTCAAGGAACTCACCGCGCTGGGCCAGGACGCGGTGCGGGCGGGCCGGCTGGACGAGCTGGCCCGGCTCAACAGCCGCTTCCACGAGGTGCTCGCCGAAGCGTCGGGCAGTACCCTGCTCGCGCAGCTGATCATGCAGCTGAGCTGGAAGATCGCCTGGGTGTACTCGGTCGAACTTCCGCGCCGCGCCAGTGATTCGTGGAGCGAGCACGAAGAGATCTGTGCCGCACTGGAGGCCGGTGACCCCGACCGCGCGGCCGATGTGGTGAGCGCCCACATCGCGCACGCCGCGAACGCCTACAGATTCCGGAAACACACCGAGGACACCGCGTTGCCGCGCACCGAAAACACTGCGCGACAGCGTGCTTCGAGGTCGCACACTTCGTAACATCGGCGCAGCAATTGCCACCCCGGGACGAAACACGGCTCTCGTATACAAAACGGAGTCACTTCGTCCGGGAGGTCACCATGGCGGATCCGTTGCCGCACACCGTGGATCTGATGTTGCGCGCCGCGCGTATCGCCGACGACGCGGAACTGGTCGACATCGCGATCGACGGCGGTGTCATCACCGCGATCGGGCCCGCGCTCACCGGCCGGGGCGCCGAGGAAATCGACTGCGCCGGACGAGTCGTCATTCCCGGCCTGATCGAATCCCATGTGCACCTGGACAAGGCGCTCCTCGACGACGAGAAGTCCAATCCGGACGGCACCCTGGCCGGGGCCATCAGCGTGACCGCCGAACTCAAGCGCGGCTTCACCGTCGCCGCCATCCGCGACCGCGCCCGCCGTGTCCTCGACATGGCGATCGGCAATGGCACCACCGCCATTCGCGCGCACCCCGATGTCGACCCGATCGTGGGCCTGCGTGGCGTGACCGCACTGCTGGATCTGCGCGAGGAGTATCGCGACCGCCTCGACATTCAAATCGTCGCATTCCCGCAGGAGGGTATTCTCCAAGCTCCCGGCACCCTCGACCTCCTCCGCGAGAGTCTGCACGCGGGCGCGGACGTCCTGGGCGGCTGCGCCTACAACGAACGCACCGTCGAAGACTGCCGCCGCCACATCGACCTCGTCTTCGACCTGGCCGCCGAATTCGATGTCCCGCTCGACATTCACGCCGACTTCGCCGACGACGCCACCGACCCCCGCTATGCCATGGCCGACTACATCGCCGAGGTCACCGAGCGCACCGGCCGGCACGGGCGGGTCGCACTCGGTCACATGACCTCCCTGGCCGGTCGTCCCCGTGCCGATCGCGCCCGCACCCTGGAACAATTGGCGGCGAGCGGAATCTCCGTCGTCCCCCTGCCCGCCACCGACATGCATCTCGGTGGCAGATCAGATCTCACCAACGTGCGCCGCGGCATCGCCCCGATCCGCGAGCTCTGGCAGGCAGGAATCACAACGGCTTACTCATCCAACAACATCCGCAACGCCTTCACCCCATACGGCAACGCCGACATGCTCGATATCGGACTCTTCCTGGCCCAGACCGCACACCTCTCCGGCCCCGAGGACTTGACCCGGGTGCTCGCAATGGCAACCACCGAGGCCGCCCGCACCATTGGCATCTCGGAGCGATACGGGCTACGCGTCGGCGCGTCCGCCGATCTGGTGGTGCTGTCCACACGAAGAGTCGAAGGTGCCCTACTCGACCGCCCCGATCGAAACTATGTCTTCAAGTCCGGACGCCTGACCGCCCGCACCACCCGCGTGCAGGAGGTAATCCGGAATGACGAAAACCCAAGAGACAAGAACTAAAAGACCAAAGACAAAGACCAAAAGATTAAAAGACAAGAGACGCCCGGAGAAGGGAGGGGCCGGGCTCACGTCCACGCCTACACCTACCAGCCCCCTCACCTTTGAAGCCGCATGTGGGGTTGCGCAGGAAGTATTCCTTCAGATCACGGGGTTGGGGTCGCCACATGATCGCTTGCGCCCCTTGGGGGACATTGCCGATCAGTAGTGGCGCCGTGGATCGGCCTCCCGGCAGGAGGCACTGTGGTGAGGACTGGGGTCGGCGGGTTGGAGATAGGTCCGTGCTGCCGGGGGATTGGGGCACCGGCCGGATGGGCCCGAGCGGCGGCCGCGAGCGCTGACCAGTTGGCAGGACTCCAGGACCTTGGGCCCTGAAGATGCGGTCGACCGATTCGGTTGCGATCCCCTGGAGCCGGTCGCGTGTGAATCGAGGGGGGAGATGGCGGCTGTCGCAGGAGTGGCCGGGGCAGGTACCGATCGCGGTGGCGGTGGGTTTGTCTGTAGAAGGCGATGCGTGCGGTCCGTGGGCCGGGATCGGTGGGTGGCGGCTCTCAACCCGGCGTGAGCCCAAGTCCGGTAGGGCAGGCGAGGTGACCACACTCCCCGGTCCCTGCGCACGCCAGCAGCACACGAGCAGCCGGGAATCACGCCGCCCGTGAACCCCACCTCCGGCAACTGGAATCGATGGCAGCGGCGACCCACTCACCGACATGATGTCTGTCGTTCACGCGAGGAATGCCGGTGGGGTCAAGACGTTTCGGGGCAATCCACCCGGTCCGCCCCCGATACGGGGAATCCTTGCCCATGACAACGGTTTTCCAACCCTCGGCACTGTCGTTGACCAGCGCATGGCAGTGATCACAGACGAGCGTCAGGTTGGTCAGATCGGTGGGGCCGCCTTCGGCCCAGTCGGTGATGTGGTGCACCGCGCACATCGAGGCGGGTGCGTCGCATCCTGGTCGGGTGCATCCCTTGTCGCGGGCGATCAACGCCAAACGCTGAGCGGGGCCGGCCAGTCGCTGGCAGCGACCCAGGTACAGCGGCAGCCCGTCCGCGTCGAGGACCACCAGCACCGGCTTGGTCCCCTCGGCCAGCTTCAACGCCTCATTGATGGAGACGTGGCCACCGGAGGCGGTGGTCGCAACCCCGGCCCCACGCTCCAGATCGTTGAGCGAGATAGTGACGATGGCCTGCACCGGCAGACCCCGGTGGGAGCCCAGCTTGGCAGGGTCGACACCGGGCTGCAGCAACGCGAACAACGCGTCGTGGGTGCGCTGACCGGCATCACGACGGTCCCGACGGGCAGCCGCCTCGAGGACCCTCGAGTCGACGACCCTGACGGTGGCGGCAACGCTGTCGGTGTCGTCGATGTTGCACATGCCCGGACGGGCGAGCTTGGCGAAGACGGCGTCGAGCAGTGCCCGCAGTTCGGGGGTGATCCAGCCCTCGATCCACGACATGCCATCCACTCCGGGACGGCCGAGGACCAGGCCGCGGCGGCGACGGCGGTCGGCGTCGGAGACGACCTTGCCGTCGGGGTCGATGCGGGCGAGGATGTCGCGGCCGATCTTGGGCAGGTCATCGGGCCAGCCGATGCAGGAGTGATCGACCAAGAGGTGTTCGGCTTCCGCGCGCGTCTCGGCGGAGATGTCGGCGGGCAGGTGGTTCATCACGTCGATGATGTTGCGGACATGATCGCGCGAGATGTCGCCTGCCTCAAAGGCTTCGGCAGTCGCAGCCAAGGTGGCCGGACGCAGGTGTCCGGTGGGTTCGAAGAACTCCCCGCACTGGCGGGTGATCTTCACCCGCACCGACGCGTCATACCTCGACAACCCCAACGTTTGACGCAGGAACGGCACCACATTCTTCGCTCCACTGCCTTCGGGCAGCGAACGGTTGCAGGCCTCGATGATCAGGCGTGAATCCAGCGCCGACAGTTGGCGTTTGCAGGTTTCCAGGCGCTGCATCAACTCCACGACATCACTGTCGGAGAACGGGTTCAGGTTGCCGTGGAGGACGGAATTCGACAGGGTTTCGACGGCGGCCGCCAGGTCGGCGATGCCACACGTGTCGAGTGTTTCCCCCTTCGAATCCATGGGCTAATTCTACCGCCACGCAATCATTGAGAGAACCCGAATTGTCCAGTATTCCTTGCCTTTTCGATTGAATGTCGAATAACGGTTCGATCCATACCGGGCGCCCCAATCAAACACAGACCATTTGGAATTCCGCCAATATCCGCCAGCGGGAAGGTGACGGCAGGTGCGCCTGCGATAGCGGCCAAACACGTCAAATGCAGGGTGCGTGTTCGGCCCGATTCCAATGCTTCGGCGGCGGCCGTCCGAGGTGGCGGCGGTGTGGCGGTGGTGGGCAATACCAGAATCCGGTCGCGCAGTGCGGCGCGGAGATGTTCGGCGGCTCTGCGTAGCACTTCGCGGGCCTCCATCGCTTGCGACGGGGTGATCGTCGATGCGAACCGGAAGCGCTGTGCCACTTCGGATTCGAGTGCTCCGGGATGCGCCTGGATCCAGGCTCCATGGTTGGACCAGGCTTCGAAGGCCTGGACCGTCCGGAACGCGGTGAACCACGATGCTGTGTCGGCGTTCAGATCTGCCTCAGCGGCACCGATCCGCTTCGCGGCGGCGAGAGTCGCGGCCGCCGGCTCGTCATCGGCGACAGCGCACAACCTCGGATCCACGATCAACTGTGCGGCGCCTGATTCCTGTTCGGGCAGCAGACATTCCGCGACAGCCGCCAAGGTGAGCGCGTCACGCGTCATCCATCCCACCGTGTCGAATGATTGCGCGAGCGGCAGCACTCCCGTGGTGGGTATCGCGCCGTGCGAAGTACGGATTCCCCACAATCGCTGATAGGCGGCCGGAACCCGGATCGACCCGGCCGTATCCGTGCCGAGCCCGATGGTGACCGCGCCGCTCGCCACGGCGACCGCGGAGCCGCTCGACGATCCCCCCGGAACCCGGTGTGGAGCAGCGGGATTCACCGGCATCCCATAGCGTCCGTTGCCACCGGTGATGCTGTAGGCGAATTCGTCGGTCTGCGCGATGCCGGTGATGTCGGCACCGGCCGCCAGCAGGCGGGCCACCACGGGCGCGTGGGACGGCGCGGGCGCGCCGAGATAGTCCGGAACTCCCCCACCGAGCGGAAACCCGGCGACGGAGTAGAGATCCTTCACTGCCACGGTGTGCCCGCTGAGAACGCCTTCGCCGGTGGCCCGGACCAGCGGTGCACCCAGTTCACGCCATACCCGCCGATCGAAATCCGTTGCGCGGTCCGGGATCTGCTTCACGATCGTCATCAGGCCCGCTCGAGGACGCGCCGGGCCAGCTCGGTCGCGGCGTGGTGGGCGAAGTCGGCGACCCGTACCTCACCGTGCACCCCACGCACCTGGTCCACCGCCTGCGAGATGGTGAAATCCGCTGCCGCGCTGAGATACAGGTACGCCTGCTGCGGATCGGCGTCGAACAGCGAGACCACCAGTTCCACCGCGTTGCGGACGCAGACCTCGAGCGCCCGGTTCAGGTCCTCGTCCAAGCCGGTCGGAATGACCAGCCCGTGTGCGGCGGCGAACGGCCCGATCGTCCGGCCCAGTCCGGCCGCGACCTGTGCGCCCGGAATCACATCGACCGTCAATCGCGCCCGCAGTGGCGCTTCCAGCGCGGTCAGTGCCACTTCGCCGTTCCCCTGGGCGAAATGCGGGTCGCCGATATAGAACAGCGCGTCCGGAACCTGAACCGGCAGAAACAATGTCGCACCGGCCGTCAGGCGGCGGATGTCGATATTGCCGCCGTGCAGCCCCGGCGGCACCGACGACACCCGGCTCTCGGTGTCGGTCGCGACGCCCATGATCCCCAGGAACGGATGCAGCGGAAAACTGGCCCGCTGCGGCCGATCCGGATGCATGGGCATGGCGCCGAACCACCTCCCCTCCCGCGATTCCACCGCACAGAACTGCCCGTAGTTCCCGTCGAATCCGCGCCGATGGGCCAGCACGCCGCGCGCGTGCCGCGTGGAGACCACGCCGTAGGGTGCGCGCATGGTCAGCTCGTCGATGCGGATGGCGAGCAGGTCACCCGGCTGCGCTCCGGTCACCGCGATCGGCCCGGTGACGATGTGTGGCCCGGCCAGCGAGTCACGATTCCTGGTCGCGGCGACCTCGACGGCGTCGGCCAGCACCTGGTCGCGTTCGACGCCGTTCCGCCCGAAATACCCGACGGGATCGGAGCCCTGGTCGTCGAGAATCCCTTCATGACTGACGGTGTCGACCACGATGCTGTGCCCCGGTTCGACGGCCGCGATCGGCCGGTCCCGAGCACAGGGCAGGCGCCCCCACAGCACCGCCGACGGATCGACCGGCAGATAACCGGTCTCGGAGCCGATCCCCTCACCCGGTTGCAGCACCGGAAACGCCGGGATGAACTCCCGCACGATCGACGTCACGCTCACTACCTCTCCTACCCGACCGAATTGGTCGGACCATCCGATGTGCCGACCATAAGCCCGGCGAACGGGCGGTGACGGGGCTCGAAACCGAACGTAACTGGCGTTTAACCTGGCCGAAATGGCCTGGCCGGGAACGGATTTAAACTCGGGCGATGACAGCATCGATTCCCCCGCTGCGCCGGCGCGCGCGCAGCGTCAGCGCGGAGGTCGCCGCGCATCTGGAGGCGCTGATCACCAATGGCGAGCTGCGGGCCGGGGATCGGCTGCCGTCGGAACGCGAGCTGGCCGCGAATATGAACGTGTCGCGATCATCCTTGCGCCAGGCCATGTTCGAGCTGGAATCCAAGCAGCTCATCGAACGCCGTCAGGGCCGCGGCAGCACCGTCACCGAAACCCCGCGGCACGCGGACGCGCTGACAGAGGGCCTGCGGGCGCTGGATATCGAGCTCGGCCACGCCATCGAATTGCGTGATCTGGTGGAACCGCGCATCGCGGAGCTGGCCGCCCTGCGTGCCCTGGACTCGAACCTGCTGTCCCTCGACGACGTCCTGACCTGTTCCAGCGACACCCTGTCCCCCGCCGAATCCCTCAGGCTCGACATCGAATTCCACACCCTGCTGGCGCACGCGGCGCAGAATCCGCTCCTGGTGACGCTGTGCACCATGACCACCGAGTGGACCAGGAGCACCCGCACGCTCTCCCACCGCTCACGTCACGCCCGCCGCCTGTCGCTCGAGGGCCATCACCGGATCTACGAGGCCGTGGCGGCCCACGACAGCGCGGCCGCGGCCGCCGCGATGCAACGGCATCTGCGGGAGGTCCGCGAACTCAGCATCGCACCGCGCTGAGCGCTCAGGCGCGCATCGCGCCGACCGCCACCTCGGTCCGGAAGGTGCGCCGATAGGCCAGTGGCGACACACCGATCGCCTCGTGCAGGTGCTGGCGCAGGGAGGCTCCGGTGGCGAAGCCGACCTCCCCGGCGATCCGATCGACGGAAAGCTCTGTGGTCTCCAGCAATTCGCGGGCACGGAACACCCGCTGCTGAATCAGCCATCGTCCCGGGCTCATCCCGACCTCGTCACGGAACCGGCGGGCGAAGGTGCGGCCGCTCATGCGCGCTCGATCCGCGAGGTCGGCCATGGTCAGCGGCCGGTCCAGGTTCTCGAGCGCCCACTGGCGAGCGGTGGCCGTGCCCGCGGCGGTCGGCGGGGGCACCGGCTGTTCGATGAACTGCGCCTGCCCGCCTTCGCGCCAGGGCGGGACGACACAGCGGCGAGCGACCATATTGGCGACTTCGCTGCCGTGGTCGGCGCGAATCAGGTGCAGGCACAGGTCGACTCCGGCGGTGGCGCCGGCGGAGGTGAGGATGTCACCGTCGTCGACGTAGAGGACGTTCGGGTCGACGTGGACCCTCGGGAAGGTCCGCCGGAACCGGTCGGCGAAGTTCCAGTGGGTGGTGGCAGGCCGATCGTCGAGCAGGCCCGCGGCGGCGACCACGATCGCTCCCGTGCAAATGGAGACCAGTCGCACGCCCGGGCGGATGAAGGCCAGTGCATCCGAAACGGCCTGCGGCAGGCCACTTTCCAGGATCGGCACAACATCACACGGCGGAATGACCACGGTGTCGGCGCTTTCCAGCAGGCTCGCGTCGTGCGCGACCGCGATGTCGAAGTCGGAACTGCTGCGGACCGGCCGCCCGTCCAGCGAGCAGGTGATCACCTCGTACAGTCCGTCGGCCGTGCCGAACACCCGGTTCGGGATGCCGAGCTCGAACGGGTAGACCCCGTCGAGCGCCAGGACGACGACCCGGTGCGGCTGAAGCTTCTCCGACTGCATGGCACGATCCTATCGAATATTGGCAATCGTGCCATTTCCTCCCCGCTCCCCCGGCGGCAAGCTGGAGGCATGAGCGAAAAGGAGATCACCATCCCCACCACCATGAAGGCCATCCGCCAGGACGTGCTCGGCGGTCCCGAGGTCCTGCACGAGGTGGAACTGCCGGTGCCGCAGCCCGGTCCGAGCGAGATCCTGGTGCGGGTGCGCGCCACGGCCCTGAACCCGACCGACTGGGGTCACCGCCGCCGCGCGGGCCTGTTCCTGCCCCCGCCGCCGTTCGTGCTGGGCTGGGACGTCTCCGGCGAGGTGGTGGCGACCGGGATCGGCGTCACCCTGTTCAAGCCCGGCGACGCGGTGTTCGGCATGCTCCCCTACCCGCACGGGCACGGCGCGGCCGCCGAATACGTCACCGGACCGGCCCGGGCCTTCGCCCGCAAGCCCGCCAATCTCGACCACGCGCAGTCCGCAGCCATCCCGCTGGCCGCCCTGACCGCCTATCAGGCGCTGGTCGACACCGCGAATGTGCAGGCCGGGCAGCGGGTTCTGATCCACGCCGCCGCCGGCGGCGTGGGGCACTTCGCGGTGCAGATCGCCATGGCGCGCGGCGCGTACGTGATCGGCACCGCCAGCGCCGCCAACCACGATTTCCTGCGCGGCATCGGCGTCGACGAGGTGATCGACTACCGCACCACCGATTTCGCGGACACGGTCCACGATATCGATATGGTCCTCGACCCCATCGACGCCGACCACGCCCAGCGGTCCCTGCGCACCCTGCGCCCCGGCGGCATCCTGGTTTCCCTGCGCGCCAATGGCGGTGACCATTACAAGGCCGAGGCCGAACGGCTCGGCGTGCGCGCCGAGATCCTGCTCGTCGAGGCCGATCACACCGGGATGGAGGCGCTGCGCGAGCTCGCCGAATCCGGCGCGCTGCGCCCCACCATCGCGGGGTCATTCCCGCTCGCCGACGCGGCCAAGGCCCATGCTCTCGGCGAGACCGGCCGTACCGTCGGAAAGCTCGTCCTCACCGTCGAGTGAAGTAGCGATGGAACCGCGCCGCCCGCCGGAGCACGGCAAGCGGCGCGGTTCTGTTCACGGAAGTTCGCACCCGTGAACGGTTTACGGCTCGAACAGATCCAGCTGGGGCTCGTGACGCCGCACTTCGATCGATCCGAAGACCAGGTCCGGCGGCGGGACCAAGCCGAGGTGCTCCCACGCCGCCGCTGTCGCGATGCGGCCGCGGGGCGTGCGGGCCACCAATCCGGCCCGTACCAGGAAGGGTTCACACACCTCCTCGACGGTGGCCGCTTCCTCGCCGACCGCGACGGCGAGGGTGGAGACCCCGACCGGGCCGCCGTTGAAGCTGCGGATCAGCGCGCTCAGCACCGCGCGGTCGAGGCGGTCCAGCCCCAGTGCGTCCACGTCGTACACCGCCAGTGCGGCACAGGCGATTTCACGCGTGACAAGCCCGTCGGCCTTGACCTCGGCATAATCACGGACGCGCCGGAGCAGCCGGTTCGCGATGCGGGGCGTGCCACGGGAGCGGCCCGCGATCTCGGCCGCCGCGTCGGACTCCAAGCGCACGCCCAGGATTCGGGCCGAGCGTTCCAGAATCTTCTGCAGCTCTTCGGGTTCGTAGAAGTCCATGTGGCCGGTGAAACCGAAGCGGTCGCGCAGCGGGCCGGTCAGGGCACCTGATCGAGTGGTCGCGCCGACCAGCGTGAAAGGCGCGATATCGAGTGGAATCGACGTCGCGCCAGGGCCTTTGCCGACCACCACGTCGACGCGGAAGTCCTCCATGGCCAGGTACAGCATTTCCTCGGCCGGCCGCGCCATGCGGTGGATCTCGTCGATGAACAGCACATCGCCCTCGACCAGATTGCTGAGCATGGCGGCCAGGTCGCCCGCGCGCTCCAGCGCCGGGCCGGAGGTGAGCCGCAGCGCGGTGCCCAGTTCGCCGGCGATGATCATGGCCATACTCGTCTTGCCCAGCCCCGGCGGGCCGGACAGCAGCACGTGGTCGGGGGTGCCGCCGCGCAGTTTCGCCCCGCGCAGCACCAGCGCCAGCTGTTCGCGCACCCGCGGCTGGCCGATGAAGTCGTCGAGGGACTTCGGGCGCAGGCTGGCCTCGATCTCGCCATCGGATTGCAGATAGCTTGCGCTGACGGCGGATTCGGTGTCGTCGATATCGTCGAACTCGTCGCTCATGACGGCCTATCGATTCTTGCCCAGCAGCCCGAGCGCCGTGCGCAGCGCCTGCGAGGTGCCGATGCCGGGGTCGTCGGCCAGCACGGCGTCCACCGCACCCTCCGCCTGCCGGGCCGGGAAGCCCAGCCCGATGAGCGCGTCCACCACCTGCTCGCGCACCGGGGTGGCCGTGGGCGCGGGCCCGGATCCGGGCGGACCGGACTGCACCGGAACCATATCCACCTTGTCCCGCAGCTCGACCACCATGCGTTCGGCGCCGCGCTTGCCGACACCCGGGACCCGAGTCAGCGCCGCCACATTCGATTCCGCGAGCGCCTTGCGCAGCGCCTCGGGTTCGAGCACCGCGAGCACGGCCATGGCCAGCTTCGGGCCCACACCCGACACGGTCTGCAACAACACGAACAACTCCCGCGCCTCGGTGTCGGCGAAGCCGAACAGCGTCATGGAGTCCTCACGCACGATCATGGTCGTGTAGAGCCGGGCGTCCTCGCCGCGGGTGAGCCCGGCCAGGGTGGCCGGGGTGGCATTGAGCCGATAGCCGACCCCCGCCGCCTCGATGACCACATGGTCGAGCCCGATCTCGAGTACCTCGCCGCGTACCGACGCGATCACCGCGTTACCGCCTTCCGTTGCTGGGCAAGCCTTTCCTCGTACATGCGCCGTTGCCGCTCGGCCATCGCCTCCGCCTTGGCCATGCGTTCCAGCATGGGTGCACGCCAGCAGTGGCAGATCGCCAGGGCGAGCGCGTCGGCGGCGTCAGCGGGCTTGGGCGCGACGGCCAGCCCGAGGATACGGGTCACCATGGCGGTCACTTGCGCCTTGTCCGCCGAACCATTGCCGGTGACGGCCGCCTTCACCTGAGACGGCGTGTGGAAATGCACCGGGATCTGCCGCCGGGCGGCCGCGAGCGCGATGACGCCGCCCGCCTGCGCGGTGGCCATGGCGGTGCGCACATTGTGCTGGGAGAAGACGCGTTCGATGGCCACGGCCTCGGGCTCATGGGTGTCCATCCAGGCCTCGGCGGCGTCGGCGACCAGCAGAAGCCGTTGCGCCAGCTCCATTTCCGGCGGGGTGCGCACCACGTCGACGGCGAGCATGGAGACCTGCCGGCCCATGCTGCCGACGACCATGCTGAGGCCGCACCGGGTGAGCCCGGGGTCGACGCCCATCACCCGCACCGAAACCCCTCTCACCATGAACGAACAACTGTTCGAGAGTCTAACGGACCCTCGCGGCGACATTGTCCATCGACACGGCCGGTCGCGGTGCGGGCTCGGGTGATCCGGCCGGAATCAGGAGCCGCTGGGCGCGGGGGCGCCGGGGCGTCGGCGGCCGCTGTTGTCGACCACGGCACTCAGGTAGTCGATGCCCGTCAGGTAACTGGGCTCGAACCTGTCGGGCTCCTTCTCCATCGGAGGCGAGTTCCAGGTGCCGTCCGAGTTCATCGAGGGCGTGCCGGGGCGGAATCCACCGGACACCCAGCGGCCGGTGCACCCGACCTGGGTCTGTTCGGTGGTGTGGCTGTTCACCCAGACCGACGTCTCGTACCCGTCACCGACTCCCGAGCAGTGCACCCGCACCTGGATGCGATAGATGTCGTCGGTGTCGTTGCGGCAGCTGCGATCACTGCAGGAAACCCCCTCGGCCAGATCCGTCGCGAATGCCGCCGGGGCCAGGGCGCCAGCCGCGGCGGTGATCAGGGCCGCAGCGCCCAGACCGACCAGCAACCGTTGAGCCATGTATGAATCAACTCCTATCGACTATGACCCGACCCGGGATTCAGCTTGCCGCACAGGAGGTTTCACGCATATCGGGGTAAACCCGGAATTCGCCCGCTCAGGCACCCTGATTCGCGGCGAGTGCCGCGGCGAAGATTCGGAACGCCTCGTCGCCGAAGAGGACGAACCGCACCTCCCGCACCCGGGTCTCGGCGCCGCGCACGGTCTCTACGGCGATGCGCGCGCCGTCGTCCATGGGCCAGCCGTACACGCCGGTGGAGATGGCCGGGAAGGCCACGGTGTCCGCGCCGAGTTCGTCTGCCACGCGCAGGGATTCGCGGTAGCAGGAGGCCAGCAGCGCGGAGCGGTCCTCGGTCGCCGACCACACGGGGCCGACGGTGTGAATCACCCAGCGGGCGGGGAGGTTTCCGGCGGTGGTCGCGACCGCCTGCCCGGTCTTCAGGCCGCTGCCGTACCGGGAGGCCCGCAGTGCGCGGCAGGCGGCGAGGATCTCCGGTCCGCCCTTGCGGTGGATCGCCCCGTCCACTCCCCCGCCGCCCAGCAGGGAGGAATTCGCGGCGTTCACAATGACATCGACCTGCTGTTCGGTGATATCGCCTCGCACGGCGCGCAATTCGGGCACGCCGCGATTCTCGCACCCGGCACCCGCGGAGCCCGGGAATTTACGACGCGGGCCGCCTCCCGGTTCGGGAGGCGGCCCGCGTCGTTCGGAGCTCGATCAGGCGTCGAGCTCGGCCAGCACCTCGTCGGAGACGTCGATGTTGGTGAAGACGTTCTGCACGTCGTCGCTGTCTTCGAGCGCGTCGATCAGCTTGAACACCTTGCGCGCGGCGTCCACGTCGACGGCCACCGACATCGACGGCTGGAAGCTCGACTCGGCGGAGTCGTAGTCGATTCCGGCCTGCTGCAGGGCGGTGCGCACCGCGACCAGGTCGGTCGGCTCGGAGATGATCTCGAAGGCGTCGCCCAGGTCGTTGACCTCTTCGGCACCCGCGTCCAGTACGGCCATGAGCACGTCGTCCTCGGAGAGGCCGTTCTTCTCCAGGGTGATGAGGCCCTTGCGGTGGAACAGGTACGACACCGAGCCCGGGTCGGCCATATTGCCGCCATTGCGGGTCATCGCCACGCGCACCTCGCCGGCGGCGCGGTTGCGGTTGTCGGTGAGGCACTCGATCAGCACGGCGACACCATTGGGGCCGTAGCCCTCGTACATGATGGTCTGCCAGTCCGCGCCACCGGCCTCTTCACCACCGCCGCGCTTGCGGGCGCGCTCGATGTTGTCATTGGGGACCGACGACTTCTTCGCCTTCTGGATGGCGTCGTACAGAGTCGGGTTGCCGTCCGGGTCACTACCACCGGTGCGGGCCGCCACCTCGATGTTCTTGATCAACTTCGCGAAGAGCTTGCCGCGCTTCGCGTCGATCCCGGCCTTCTTGTGCTTGGTGGTGGCCCATTTTGAGTGGCCGCTCATTCCCTACTTCCTCGTTTCAGGGGGCGCTGTGGTTCAAGTGGCAAACTACCCGCCCCGGAGGACGGACAACTGCACCAGTCTACTCGAGACTCCGGCGCGCGGACGCACCACGGTGTCCACGAAGAGCTTGTGCACCCGCAGATCGCCGGTCACCTCCGGATGGAAGGAGGTGGCCATGACATTGCCCTGCCGCACCGCGACGATGCGTCCGGCCGCCGGGCCCGCGGGCACCCGCGCGAGCACCTCGACGCCGTCCCCGGCCCGCTCGACCCAGGGGGCGCGGATGAACACCGCGCGGACCGGGCCATCGTCGAGACCCGCGAAGTCCAGGTCGGCCTCGAAGGAGTCGACCTGACGCCCGAAGGCATTGCGCCGCACCGTCATATCGATGCCGCGCAACGGCTGCATGTCCGGGCGGGTGTCGAGGACCTCGGAGGCGAGCAGGATCATGCCGGCGCAGGAACCGTAGGCGGGCAGGCCGTCACGGAGTCGCTGCCTGACCGGTTCCAGCAGGTCGAAGACCTCGAGCAGCTTGCTGATGGTGGTGGATTCGCCACCGGGCAGCACCAGACCGTCGACGGCGGCCAACTCCGATTCGCGGCGCACGGGCACCACATCCGCCCCGCACGCCTCGAGAGCATGCAGGTGTTCACGCACATCGCCCTGCAGCGCCAGCACACCAATCCTCGGTTTCACGCCGTCGAGCATACGTTTGCAGGGGTGTGTGGCCCTGCTCACCCAGAGCGTCAGGGATTCGTAAGGAGGGGTGTCCATCAGCGCTTTCGGGTGAACACTGCGGCATGTGACTGATTTGCTACCGCAAACCTCGCCCGGGCCGCACGGAGGAGTCGACGCTCCTCCTCCGCGGCACGGGCTGACCGTCGCGACCGGGCTGGCCGGGCTCTCGCTGGACGCCATGGCCTCGGTGGCCTACGGGCCGGAGGCGATCGTGCTGGTGCTGGCGGCCGCCGGGACGGCCGGGCTCGGCTTCACGCTGCCCGTGACCCTGGCGATCGTGGTGCTGCTGGCCGTGCTCATCGCGTCCTACCGGCAGGTCATCGCCGCCTTCCCGAACGGCGGCGGCGCGTACGCGGTGGCCAAGGCCCGGCTGGGCCGGCGGACCAGTCTGGTGGCCGCGGCCTCGCTGATCGTGGACTACGTGCTGAATGTCGCGGTGTCGATCGCCGCGGGCGTGGCGGCACTGACCTCCGCGTTCCCGCAGCTGTTCCCCTACACGGTGTGGATCTGCCTGGCCGTGCTGGCCGGGATCACCGTGCTCAATCTGTACGGCATCCGCGAGAGCGCCCGCGCTTTCATGGCCCCGACCGCGGTGTTCGTGCTCGGCATCTTCGCGGTGATCATCGCGGGCCTGCTGCGGTCGGAACCGGCCACGGTCGCCACCGGCGCGGCGGTCGCGGAGAACGCACGCACCATCGGAATCCTGTTGCTGCTCAAGGCCTTCTCCAGTGGCTGCGCGGCCCTGACCGGGGTGGAGGCCATCGCCAACGCGGTGCCCAGTTTCGCCCAGCCCAAAGTCAAGCGCGCGCAGCGGGCCGAGGTGGCGCTGGGCGTGCTGCTGGGCCTCATGCTCCTCGGGCTGGCCACGCTGATCGGCAAGTTCTCGATCCACCCGATCGAGGGCACCACGATCCTGTCGCAGCTGACCGAGTCGGCACTGGGCCACGGAATCGCCTACTACATCGTGCAATTCGCGACCGTGATCCTGCTGGCGCTGGCGGCCAACACCTCCTACGGCGGCCTGCCCACGCTGACCAAGATTCTCGCCGACGACAATTCGCTGCCGCACCGGTTCGCGGTGAGCTCGCAACGACAGGTGTACCGGTTCGGTGTGCTGGCGCTGGGCGTGTCCTCGGCGGTGCTGCTGGCCGCGTCCCGCGGCGATATGAACGCGCTGGTGCCGCTGTTCGCGATCGGCGTGTTCGTGGGCTTCACCATCGCCCAGGTCGGCATGGTCCGGCACTGGCTGGACGTGCGCACCCAGGGCTGGCAGTGGCGGGCGGCGCTGAACGGCTTCGGCGCGGTGCTCACCTGCGTAGCGCTGATCGTCACCACCGCAATGAAATTCACCGAGGGCGCGTGGCTGATCGTGGTCGTACTACCGCTGCTGGTGGTGGCCATGGAACGGATCCGCACGATCTACACCCGCATCGACGGCTGCCGCGGCGTGGGCTGTGTGCCCGCCGAGCCGAAGGCCACCGAGACCGCGATCGTGGTGCCGGTGTCGGAGGTGTCGGAGCTGAGCCGGGAGGCGCTCTCGGCGGCCATGTCGCTGGGCCGCGACGTCACCGCGGTGCACGTGTGCCTGCCGGGCGAGAACATCACCGTCTTCACCAAGGAGTGGGAGGCCTGGCATCCGGATGTGCGCCTGGTGCTGCTCGAGGACGGCGATTCGACGGTCGGCGGCCCGGTGGCGCGCTATGTCGCCGACCATTTCACCGGCCGCCGCAAGGTGGTGGTGATCGCCGAGATCGAGCCGCCCGCCGGGTGGAACCATGTGCTGCCCAGCCATCGCAGTGACGAGCTGGAGCGGGTGCTGCGCAAGATGAACGACACGGTGGTGTGCCACCTGCGGGTGCAGACCGCCTGATCCTCGAAAACCCGAGCGCGCCGCCGGAATTCACCGGCGGCGCGCTCGATTTGTTTGTGGCTCGGACGGTTTCGGGTGCGGCTCAGGCCGTACCGGCCGGGTACGACTCGGCCTGCTCGTCACGGAAGGTACGAATCAGCCCCTCCTGCACGACCACCGCCACCAGTTCCCCGGCCTGGTTCCAGATCCGCCCGCCGGTCAGCGCGCGGCCCGCACCCGCCGAGGGCGACTGCTGGTCGTAGAGCAGCCAGTCGTCGGCGCGGAACGGGCGCAGAAACCACATGGCGTGGTCGAGCGAGGCGTTCTGGGTGGGCTCGTCCGGGTGGATGACCTTGGACGAGCCGAGCAGGGTCATATCGCTCATGTACGCCAGGGTGCAGACGTGGAACAGCGGATCGTCGGGCAGCGCGTGCCGGTAGCGGAACCACACCTGCTGCTGGGCGGCGAGGCCGTCGCGGCGATCCACCTCCCCCTGCGGGATGGTGCGAATGTCCCAGTGCTCCCATTCGCGCATGGCCCACAGCCGTTCCGGGCTCATGGACTCCTTGGCGTCGGGCAATTCGGCCGGCGGCGGCACCGACGGCATCCGGTCCTGATGCTCGGGTCCCGCGTCGCCGACGTGGAAGGAGGCCGACATGGTGAAGATGGCCTCGCCGTTCTGCACGCCGGTGACTCGGCGCGTGCAGAAGGAGCGGCCGTCGCGGATGCGGTCCACCAGGTAGACGGTGGGCTGCTCCGGATTGCCCGGCCGCAGGAAATACCCGTGCAGTGAATGCACCTGATAGTGCGGATCCACCGTGCGTACCGCCGCCACCAGCGCCTGCCCCGCCACCTGCCCGCCGAATGTGCGTGGCAGCTGCGTCTTGGTGGACGCGCCACGGAAGATGTCGCGTTCGAGTTGCTCTATTTCGAGCGCCTCTTCGATCGTCGCCATGCACCCGTCCCTTCGCGTTTGTCGCGCTCAGGCTAACAACCGCGCAAATCTATCAATATCTCCACGATCGTTTCTGTTACGATACTTTCATGAGCTGGAAGCGCCGGACCCTCACCGCCGTGAGTTGCGTTGCCGCACTGGTGCTGTCGGCGGGCGGATGGGTGATCGTCCAGCACGACTTCGACATTCGCGCGGAGCGGGTCACCATCACCGGGGGCGCTCAACCGCTGCAGGGCACGCTGGCGCTACCGGAACACGGGGACGGACCGTTCGGGCTGGTGGTTTTCGCGCACGGCGACGTGCGGCCACCGAACCACTGATGCTGCACAGGAGTACGCCATGAGGATCCTCGCCCTCGGTGCGGCGGGCGCGATGGGCGCCGCCGCCGTCGACACCGCCGCCCGGCTGCTGGGCGTCGAGCGGATCGTGATCGCCGATCGGGACGGGCAGGCCGCCGCGGCGGTGGCCCGGCGCTTCGCCGGCGCCCGGGTACCGGTGTCCGCGCGCCCGCTCGATGTCACCGACGCTCTCGCCCTGCGCGACGCGCTCGCGCAGGTCGATCTGGTGCTCAATACCGTCGGCCCCTACTACCGATTCGGCCGCACCGTGCTGAGCGCCGCGATCGACACCGGCACGCACTATCTCGATATCTGCGACGACTGGGAGCCGACGGTCGACATGCTCGGGCTCGATGACCGGGCGCGCGCGGCCGGAGTGTGCGCGATCGTGGGAATGGGCGCCAGTCCCGGGATCAGCAATCTGCTGGCGGCGCTGGCGGCGGCCGAGCTCGACACCGTTCTGGACGCGTATACCGCGTGGCCGGTGGATGTTCCGGGCGCGGGCGGCGGTGCGGAGTCGCTGCTCGCCGACGAGCAGCCGACAGCGGCGGCCGTCCACTGGATGCAGCAGAGCAGCGGCAGTATCTCGGCGGTGACGGCGGGCCGGGTGGTCGCGCAGCGCCCTCTGCGCCCGGTCGAGCTCACCCTGCCCGGCGGGCGGCGCGGCACCGCCTACACCATCGGCCACCCCGAGCCGATCACCTTGCAGCGCAGCCTGAAACCGGTCGGCGACGCGGCCAACCTGATGGTGGTGACGCCGTCGACGCTGGCCTATCTGGAGATGCTGCGCCGCGATATCGACGCGGGCCGGCTCACCAATGAGGCGGCCGCGCAGGAGCTGGCGCGGCCGACGCTGGCGCGGATCGCCCGCTCGGTGCCGACGGCCCTGCGGACCCGGGGGCCGGGGAATCTGCCGCCGTTCTTCGCCGCTCTGTCGGGCCGGCGAGCCGGGCGCGAATATCGGGTGCTGGCACACCTGGACCCGTCGGTGGCCGGCGGCATCGATAAGCTGTTCGGCGATATGGCGCGGGCGACCGGGATGCCCTTGGCGCTGGGCATGTCCCAGGTCATCGACGGCCGCGCCCGCCGGCCGGGGGTGCATCCACCGGAGGCGGTCATCGACGCGTCGCGGTTCTTCGCGGATCTGGGCCGCGAATTCGGTGGCGGCTCACCGGTCGTCATCGAGCGGGAACCGGTCGGGTAGCACCGTGCATCGTGGAGTGAGGAGTACGCCGTGGACGATCTGATTCCGGCCACCGAGATTCCGACCCGGACGCTCGTGGAGAGCATGATCCGGGAGGACGCCACGATCGACGCCGGTGAGCTCTACGATGTCGCGGCCGTGCTCGGCATGAGCGATCAGCAGGTGCGGCTGTGCATCAAAAGGCTGGTGGCCGAGGGTCGATTCACGCACGAGGGGCGTGGGCGCAAGGCGGTGCTGCGCGCCACCGAGGACACCCGCGGGACCATCGAACCCGATCTGGAGTACTTGCGCTTCGCCTATGCCCAGGATCGCGGGGAGGTGCAGTGGGACGGCGTCTGGCATCTGGTGGCGTTCGCGGTGCCCGAGGCGAATCGGCAGGCGCGTGACGCCATGCGCGAGGACATCGTGTACCGCGGCGGCGCGCCGATCCAGGGCGGGCTGTATGTGTCGCCGCATGCATGGGAAGACCGAATCCGTTCCCTGGCAAGGAAACTCGGCATCGACGGGCAGCTCACCACGCTGTCGACCGATGAGCTCTCGGTCGGGGGGATCACCGGGGGTGCCGAGCTCGCGGCGCGATTGTGGCCGTTGGACCGGCTGGCCGCCGGGCACGAGCGGCTGCTCGCGGCCGCCGAGCGCACCCTGCCGGCGCTGCGCACCGCGGATCCGACCCGGCAGCTCTCGCTGGCAATCACTTTGGCGAGCGAGTTCGATCGTGCCGTCGTGTCCGATCCGCTGCTGCCGCCGGAGCTGCTTCCCGAGCACTGGATCGGGGTGACCGCGCGCGCCGCCGTGGCGGACTGCTGGGCGGCGCTGAATGCCGCTCCCCTGCCGCCGATTCGGCTGTTCCGCTGGTACGCGGAGGCGGTCGCCGAGATTACCGCCCCCACCGGCGCCCGGGATTAGACCGACAGCACATCATCCCCCGGCCCGGTCGTGGCGGTGACCCGGAACCCGGAAAATCCTTACGGTTTGCTTACGCCCAGCGGTGGCAGCATGTGCTGACGGGCTCACGCTCGATGAGGGACATCGCTGAAACGGGGGGTGCCAGTGTTGGCAATAGCCGAGGTCGATCAGGCCTTGGCCCGGCTCGATGCCGACCATGGTGAAATCGCCGCGAATCTCGCGGAGCCGGAAGACGATCCAGGCGTCCGGTTTCTGGACGGGGTGCCGCTGACGGGTGCGAGCGCCATCGGCCATCCACTGCTGGAGCGGCCCGATGGCGACGATGCCCTCGCGCTGCACGAGCTACTCCATTCCGCCCCTTGCGATCTCGCCGCCATCACCCGCGCGGTGGCCGAGTTTCAGCGGGCTATCACCGAGAAGACGGCATGACCATGACCCACTGCCTGCGGCCGGATTGCGGCGGCACCATTCAGGACGGCTTCTGCGACGAATGTGGGCTGGCGCCTGCCGCACCGGCACAGCACGTTTCGGCACCGGTCCTCGCGGCCACCTTCACCGAGGCCGCGCCGACGCCCGATGGGCATCCGGTTTCCCGGACCGGGGTGGGCTCGGCCCGCTCGGGCCGGCAGAGCCGCCGCGGCTCCAGCCGCTCCTCCTCCCGCTCGACCCGCACCGCGCGGTCCAGCCGGGGCCGCCTGGGCGCGGGCCTGGTGTCGATTCCGCAGGTGCCCTACCGGGATCCGTCCACGGCGGTCATGGCCGATCCGCAGGTGCCCGAGCACGAACGCTTCTGCAGCAACTGCAATCAGCGGGTGGGCCGCGGCCGCGAGGGGGTGCCGGGCCGCACCGAGGGCTTCTGCCGCCAGTGCGGCACCGTCTACTCCTTCACCCCGAAGCTGACGGCCGGAGATCTGGTGGCCGGGCAGTACGAGGTGCTGGGCTGTCTGGCCCACGGCGGCCTGGGCTGGATCTATCTGGCCCGCGACCGCAATGTCAGCGACCGCTGGGTGGTGCTCAAGGGCCTGCTCGACACCGGTGACGCCGACGCCCTGGCGGCGGCGGTGGCCGAGCGGCAGTTCCTGGCGTCGGTGGAGCACCCGAACATCGTCAAGATCTTCAACTTCGTCCGCCATCCCGACCCCCGCACGCAGGAGCCGGTCGGCTACATCGTCATGGAGTACATCGGTGGGGCATCGCTGAAAGAGCTGCGCTCCCAGCATGATCCGGCCGGACGGCTGCAGCCGTTGCCGCTGGCCCGGGGGCTGGCCTACATTCTCGAGATCCTGCCCGC
The DNA here is from genome assembly GCF_053601595.1 of Nocardia sp. NPDC004711. Lineage (NCBI taxonomy): Bacteria > Bacillati > Actinomycetota > Actinomycetes > Mycobacteriales > Nocardiaceae > Nocardia > Nocardia sp. NPDC004711. The sequence continues at coordinate 203,259 of NZ_JBSGCB010000010.1, forward strand.
GCTCGGCTACCTGCACGGCTTGGATCTGCTGTACTGCGATTTCAAGCCCGACAATATGATTCAGACCGAGGAGCAGCTCAAGCTCATCGACCTCGGCGCCGTCCGGCACATGGACGACGAGGACAGCGCCGGGTTCAAGACCGACGGCTACTGTGCGCCGGAGCTGGAAACCCAAGGCGCGTCGGTGGAGTCGGATCTGTTCACCGTGGCGCGGACACTGGCCGTGCTGACCTTCAACTTCGACTACCAGCACGCCTACCGGTACACCCTGCCGCCCGCGACGGAGGTGCCGGTGCTGGCGCAGTTCCCGTCGTTCCGGCGGCTGCTCGAGCGCGCCACCGCCGCCGACCCGAACGAGCGGTTCGGGTCCGCCTCGGAGATGGCCGAGCAGGTCACCGGCGTGCTGCGCGAGGTGGTGGCCGCCGAGGACGGGCAGCCGCGGCCGGCGCTGTCGACCGTGTTCAGCGGCGAGCGTGCGGCTTTCGGCGCCGACCCGCAGCAGTGGCCCGCGACACCGGACCCGCTCGCCATCGTGGCGGCACTGCCGGTGCCCATGGTCGATCCGTCCGATCCCGCGGCGGGCTTCCTGGCCACCACCTCGATCGGTGATCCCCGGCAGCTGGTGACCGCGCTGGAGGCCGCACCGGTGTCCTCGCCGGAGGTGGCCCTGGCACTGGTCCGCGCCCGCATCGAGAGCGGCGACTTCGACACGGCCACCGCCGAACTCGCCGCACTGGAGGAGTCGGAGGACGCCGACTGGCGGATCACCTGGTATCGCGGGGCGACCGCCCTGGCCCGCCGCGACTGCACCGCCGCCCGCGAGCATTTCGACACCGTCCACGGCATGCTGCCCGGTGAGGCCGCGGCCAAGCTGGCGCTCGCGGCGGCCCGGGAGTGCGCGGGTGAGTTCGACGCCGCGTCCCGGCTGTACCTGCAGGTGTGGCGGACCGACCACGGATACCCCAGTGCCGCCTTCGGTCTGGCCCGCACCCGGCTGCAGGAGCGCGATATCGACGGCGCCATCGCCGCCGCGGAATCGGTGCCCGCCGGCTCCAGCCATCACACCGCCGCCCAGCTCGCCGCCTTCGGCGCGCAACTCGCGGGCGGGTCGGACCGGCACGGGTATCTCGTCGCCGCCGGCGCTCGCCTCAGCGGTCTGCCGCTGGATCCGGAGCACAGGGCGTGGCGCAGCATTGCCGTCCTCGACGCCGCGCGCACCCTGGCGGCCGCCCAGCCGGTCGAGCCGGGCGCGACCGTGCTGGGCTGCCGATTCGCCGATCGCGAGCTGCGGACCGCGCTGGAATCCCAGTTCCGGACACTGGCGCGACTGGCCCCCGACAAAGTGACGCGGCGGGATCTGGTGAACCGCGCCAATGCCATTCGCCCCGTCAGCTGGGTGTGAGCCATGACGACGACACTCGAGGAGACGACCGACGTGTGCCCGGCGTGCGGAGCGCGATGCGCCGACGGCGACCGATTCTGCGAGGACTGCGGCGCAGCGCTGACCGGTGAGATCACGCCGGCGGCCGTGCCCGACCGGTGGCAGCTCGACCTCGGCGCGCTCGCCGCGGTCAGCGATCGCGGGAAACGGCACGCGCACAACGAGGATGCGATGGCGCTGCGCGTCCTCGACGGCACCCGCATCCTGGTGGTGTGCGACGGGGTGTCCAGCTCCGAGCACGCCGCCGACGCCGCCCAGCGGGCCGCCGCCACCGCCGCGGACCGGCTGGCGGCCGCGCTCGGCGCGGGACTCGGCGCGGAGGGGGCGACCCTGCTGGCCATCGGCGCGGCGGCCGAAGCCGTTGCGGCCCTGGGTGATCGGGGCGAACTGACACCATCCTGCACTATCGTGACCGCGGCGGTCACCGCGACCGCGGTCACCGTCGGGTCCATCGGCGACAGCCGCGCCTACTGGCTCACCGCCGACCCCGCGGCCACCCCGCCGCGCCGGTTGAGCATCGACGATTCGGTGGCGGCCGGGCTGGTGGATCTGGGCGTCGACGAGGTGACCGCCATGTCCATGCCCGACGCGCACACCCTCACCGCCTGGCTCGGGGCCGACGCCGACGGTGTCGAACCCCATCTGCGCACCTTCGTCCCGGACGGGCCGGGCGCGGTGCTGCTGTGCAGCGACGGACTGTGGAACTACTACCCCGACGCCGCCGCGCTCACCGCGCTCGCCCTGCCGTCCGCCCTGACCGACCCCCGCGCCGCGGCCCACCAGCTGGCCGATCGGGCGCTGGCCGCCGGCGGCGGCGACAACATCACCGTCGCCGTCGCACCGTTTCCCGCCCTCTCGAGGAATGACCGATCATGAACGACCCCTTGGGTTTCCGCATCGACACCTTCCAGAACGAGTACCTGCCCGCCGGTGCGACGCGGGTCGACGCGGTCGTCACCGTGAGCGCGACCGGCGGCGGCGCGATACCGGGCGGCGGCGGGGCGGCCGAGGTGATCATCGTCGACTGCTCGGGCAGCATGGACCACGCCTACGGCAAACTGGCCGCCGCCAAGAACGCCACCGCCGCCGCCATCTCGGCGGTGCGCGACGGCGTGGACTTCGCCGTGGTGGCGGGCACCGACCAGGCGCGCATGGTGTACCCGGTCACGCCGTCGCTGATCACCGCCTCCCCCGGCAACAAGGCCAATGCCATTGCGACCGTGCAGAACCTGCGCGCCGGGGGCGGCACCGCGATCGGCACCTGGCTGCGGCTGGCGCGGCAGCTGTTCGGGGACCGGGCCGGGCTGCGCCACGCCATCCTGCTCACCGACGGCCGTGACGAGCACGAGACGCCGCAGCAGCTCGACGCCGAAATCCAGGCCAGCACCGGGGTGTACGTGTGCGACTGCCGCGGCGTCGGCACCGATTGGGAGATCGCGGAACTGCGCAAGATCTCGAGCGCGCTGCTCGGCACCGTCGACATCGTCGCCGACCCCCGGGATCTGGTGGCCGACTTCCAGGCCATGACCACCACCGCCATGGGCAAGTCGGTCGCCGATGTCGCGCTGCGGCTGTGGACCCCGCGCGGGGCCACCGTGAAATTCGTCAAGCAGGTCGCGCCGGAGCTGCTGGACCTGACCGGGCGGCGCACCGAAACCGGCACGCAGACCGGCGAATACCCGACCGGCTCCTGGGGTGGCGCGGAGAGCCGCGACTACCACATCTGCGTCGAGGTCGCGCCCGGCGGACTCGGCGATGTCATGCTCGCCGGGCGGGTCGCGCTGGTGCGCGGCAGCGGGGATCGGGCCGAGGTGCTGGGGCAGGGACTGATCAAGGCCGTGTGGACCGACGACGTCGCCCAGTCCAGCAAGATCAGCCCGGAAGTGGCCCACTACACCGGGCAGGCCGAACTCGCCGGGGTCATCCAGGAGGGCCTCGCCGCGCGCCGCGACGGCGACCTCGACACGGCCACCAGGAAACTCGGGCGCGCGGTGCAGATCGCCGCGGCCTCCGGCAATGCGGACACGGCCAAACTTCTGGAGGGCGTGGTCGACGTGCTCGATGCGCGGACCGGGACCGTGCGGCTGAAGTCCGCGGTGCGCAAGGCCGACGAGATGACCTTGGACACGCGGTCGACCAAGACCTCCCGCGTGCACAAGCGGTGAGGGGACGACCATGCTGACCTGTCCGGCGGGACACGATTCGGTGGCCGGCGACTACTGCGATGTGTGCGGGCTGCTCATGGACCCGGGCGAGAAACCCTCGCCCGCACCGGAACCCACGGGGGTGCCGTGCCCGGTGTGCGGCGAGCCGCAGACGGGACGGTTCTGCGAGGGGTGCAGTTACGACTTCGTGGCGGGCGGGCCCAGGGTGACGCGGGCCGCGCCGGCTGCCACGGTGGTCGTGCCGGCACCGACCGTGGTCGCGCCCGCGTCGGCGATGGGCGCGCCGCCCGCGTTCGAGGTACCCGGAACCACGTGGACGGCAACCGTTTTCGCTGACCGCGAGTACTTCGACACCATGCGCAGCGAGGACGACGACGTCGAATTCCCCGGGTACTGCCCCGAACGCGTCTTCGCGCTGCAGGGCACGCAGGTCCGGGTGGGCCGCTACAGCGCCTCCAAGGGCATCGATCCCGAGATCGATCTCACCGGTCCCCCACAGGATCCGGGCATTTCGCACCTGCACGTGCTGTTCGTCGCCCAGCCCGGAAACGGCTGGGTCGTCATCGATCTCGGCTCCACCAACGGCACCCGCGTGAACGCGGCCGCCGATCCCATTCCGCGTGGGCAGGCGGTGCCGGTGCGATCCGGTGATCGGATCCACCTGGGCGCGTGGACCACTCTCACCCTGAAGCAGGACACCCCGTCATGACGACGATGCTCACCCGTCCCCAGACTCCACGCACCGAGGCCGATCCGGGCGCGCTCGCGCGGCTGCGCGGACTGCTGCCCGGGCGGTCGGACACGCCGGGCTGGATCCGGCTGCTGGCCATCGCCGCGGTCGTGCTCACCGCGGTGACCGCGCTGGTGATGGCCGCCGACGCACGAACGACCCGGCACGGTATCGACGTCATCGGCAACCACACGGCACCGACGGTGACCGCCACAGAGGATCTGTACTTCGCGCTGGCGGACATGGACGCGCAGCTGGCGAATGTGCTGCTCGCCGGAAACGATTCGACGCTGGCGAGCGTACGCAAGAACGCCCTGACCGCCTACGAGCAGCGGCGCGTGCAGGCCGACGCCGACCTGCAGCAGGCCATGACCATCGCCACCAATGACGATGCGTCCCGCCAGATCCGGGAGCTGCTCGACAAGTTCGGACAGTACGAGGCACTGGCCGCGGACACCTTCCAGCTCGGCGATCTCGACCGCGGGGCAGCGGGACAGCCCTCGGCACGCACCCTGGAGGCCTACCGGGCGGCGACGGGGATGGTGCCGGATCTGCTGTCGCGCGCCCAGAAACTGGCCGACACCAACAGCGGTGTGCTGAGCCAGGCGTACCAGGACAGCGAGCACACCACGGTCGCGGCCCGCGTGCGCATCGCCGTGCTGGGGCTGCTGCTGCTCGTCGTGCTGGCGGGATTGCAGGTCGTGCTGCGGGTGATGCTGCACCGGCGGGTCAACCCGGCGCTGGCCGCGACCACCGTGCTGATGCTGGGGGTGCTGACCGGCGGCTACCTCGCGAATGCCTCGGCGGCACACCAGCTCACCGTCGCCAAGCAGGACGCCTTCGACTCGCTGCTGGCGCTGCGGCAGGCGCGGGCGCTGAGCTACGACGCCAATGCCGACGAGAGCCGGTACCTGCTCGACCCCGCACGCGCGGCGACATACCAGCAGAGCTACTTCGAGAAAGCGCAGCGACTGGCCGGCGTCCAGGCGCGCGGCGTCGACGACTACGCGGGCGCGCTCGACCAGGCGATCGGCGCACACAGCGGCGATCTCGCGCAGGCCATCAGCGCCGACTCCTTCCTCGGCCAGGAACTGCGCAACATCACCTTCTCCGGCGAGCGCCAGGCCGCCGAGCAGAACCTGCTCACCTATCAGGCCTACCAGCACGACGATCACGCGCTGCGCGGACTGGCGGGCTCGGATCTGCGGGCGGCCATCGCCCTCGACACCGGTGCTTCCAACGACCACTTCGCCGCCTACGACAAGGCCCTGGTGTCGACCATCGACATCAACCAGCACGCCTTCGACACCGCGATCACCCAGGGCGAGAGCGATCTGTCGGGCTGGAGCACCTGGCTCCCGTACGGCGCGGCCGTGGTCGTCGCGGTGCTGGTGCTGCTCGGTGTCCGCCCGCGCCTGGCCGAGTACCGCTGACCGGAGGTGACCGGGCACCAGACCTCGGCCAAGATGGTCTCGTGCCCGATTTCACCGCCATCAGCCCCGACGCCCTGTACGCACTCATCGCCGAGCGGGCCATGACGCTGGCGGGGTATGCGGTGATCGCGGTCGACGGCGCGGATGCCGCAGATCCGCTCACCGTCGCGAACGGCGTCGCCGAACTCCTGCGCACCCGGGGCCGTCCCGCCGCGGTGGTGTCGCTGCATGATTTCGTGCGGCCCGCCTCCGTGCGCCTGGAATACGATCGCGACAGCGAATTCACCTACCGCACCGGGTGGTTCGACTACGCGGCGCTGAATCGTGAAGTCCTCAAACCGCTCCGGGACACCGGGCGCTACCTGCCCGCGCTCTGGGATGAACGCGCCGATCGCTCCGCCCGCGCTCGCATCCGCACCGCCGACGACACCACGGTGCTGTTCATCGCCGGACCCATGCTGCTCGGGCGCGGACTGGACTTCGATCTGACTGTCGGCCTGCGCATGTCGGCGGGGGCGCTGCGCCGCCGGACGGACGCCGCGAGCCTGTTCACCGTGGACGGGCTGCTCAAGTTCCAGCGCGAGCATGCCGAAGAACCCGATATCCAGGTCGCCTGGGACCATCCGGACCGGCCGGCGATCCGGGTCGGCTGAACCCGCCCGACAATCCTGATCGGCCGAGCCGCGGAACGGAACTCAGCGCGATTCCGCCTGCTCCGCCAGGGCCCCGAACGCCGCCTTGGGCTCCCAGGTCAGCGAACCGCTTTCGGGCTGAAGGACTTTCACCAGTCCCGGGCTCGCCAGGTCCAGGTCGAATGCGAGGTCGTCGCGGTGTGGCAGGTCGTAGCGGGCGAAGCAGTAGTAGAAGGCGGCGTCCACGCCCGCGGTATCGAGGATGCCGAGCAGGTCGGTGAGGTGGTCGGCCTGGGCGGGCTCGTCACGCTCGTAGACGCCATCGAGGCGTAGCGGCCTCGCGGTGTCCGGGTCCCATTCGATGATGTCGAAGCCGTGCGGGCCCGCATCGGGCGCGCCGCGGAAGGACGGGCAGCCGAATTCGGTGATGGCCACCGGCTTTCCGAGCTGCTCACCCTGAGCGACGTAGGCGCGCATGGTGTCCCGATAGCCGGGGGCCAGCTCCGCGCCGCGGTATCCGGCGTCGGTGGCGAGGATGTCGAAGAGCTCCCAGTCGACCTGCTCGAACGGCAGGCTGCAATAGGTCAGCCTGCCGCGGAACCGGTCCCGGGCGATCGCGGCGGCGCGGGCCAGGAGATCGTTGACGCGAGCGGGGATTCCGGCGAGCGCGGCCTGACCCGCCGGGGTGCGGAGGGCGGCGGCCCGCTCGGCCAGGGTTTCGCCGGGCAGGTAACCGAGCACGAACATGGCGAGCTCGGACCCGACCGCCAGCACGATCTCCGCGCCGCTCGCACGCAGGCGTTCCGCGTGTTCGGCGCAGTCGGCGACGACGGCGAGGACCTCGTCCTCGGTGACGTCGTTCAGGAACGGGCACACCCAGACCTCCAATCCGGCGGCCGCGGCCTCGGAGGCCGCCAGATTCAGCCGTTCCGGGTACCCGCCGGTGATGCGGACCGCGCCGCAGTGCAGGTCCGCGCGGATGACTCGCATGTCCTCTCGGACCCGTGCGATATCGAACGGCTCGTGGGTGCTGCTGCCCAGGTTCACGAAGCCGGTGTCGTAGCAAACGCCGATCGCTCTCATCGGCTACCTCCTCCATTTACGGTACTGTTCGTACCCTAGTTGCGACCATAGCCCGCTGCGAACCGGTCTCGCAAGGTACGCTCAGTACCGTTATGAGCGAATCGACAGAGCGCCCGACCCGCCGCCGCGGCCCGGCACTGGAACAGGCGATCCTGCGCGCGGCCGTGGACGAACTGCTCGAATCCGGATACCCCGGGATGACCATGGATGCCGTCGCCGCCCGGGCGGGCACCAACAAGAACGCCATCTACCGGCGCTGGCCCAACCGCGCCGCACTGGGCGTCGCGGCGTATCGGCAATTGACCTCGGCAGCGCTCGAACTGCCGGACACGGGCGCCCTGCGTGCGGACGCGCTGGAGTTGTTGCGCCGCGCCAACTCCCATCTGTCCTCGCCGCTCGGCGAGATCCTGCGCAGCCTGCTCTCCCAGCTCGCGAACGAGCCCGAACTGCTCGCGCAATTGCGGGAACAGTCCGGGGACGCGGGGACCCGGCCGTGGCTCACCATCCTCGAGCGGGCGGCCGACCGCGGCGAGGCCCCGCCCGCGGCGTGCGTGGCCCGGGTCGCCACCACGCCGATCGACCTGCTGCGCAACGAGTTCGTGACGCGCGGCGTGCCGACGGTGCCCGACGACGTGCTGGTGGACATCGTCGACACCGTGTACCTGCCACTGATCCGCGGCTATTCGGCTGCGAGTCACCACCGGGGCGAGATCAGGCCGCCCAGGGCGAATCGAGAATGACCTCGACGAAGTCGCCGCGCCGGAAGCCTGGCGAGAAATGTTCCAGGACATCGGCTTTCACATTCCCGAAGGTGGTGTCCGGGCGGTGGGCGATCCCGTCGGTGAAGGCGGCCAGGATGCGGCGCTTGAAATCCGGGCGCGGGTGGGCGCGGATCACCGCGGCGCGCTGCTCCTCGGTGACATCGTCGTAGCCGATGCCGAGCACATCGAGCTCGACACCGGCGGTGACCAGGGCGATCTCGGGTACCATGTGGGCCGGGATCTCCGGGGTGGTGTGCAGAGCGATTGCGGTCCAGGCGATCTCGGCCCGCTCGGCGGGGATGCCGTGCGCGCGCAGGAAGGCCCGGGCGTCGTCCGCGCCGTCGATCTCGAAGCGCTGCCGGGAATCCTGGTGCCGGGGTGTCAGACCCAGGTCGTGGAACATGGCCGCCACGTAGAGCAGTTCGGGGTCGTAGCCGAGCCCGCGGCGCGCACCCTGCAGCGCACCGAACAGGTAGACCCGGCGGGAGTGATCGAAGAGCAGTTCGCCCGCGGTGTCGCGGACCAGTTCGGTGGCCTCGCGGGCCAGAGCGCTGTCGGGGATGGCGATATCGGCAATGTGTTCCATGGCAACCACACTCGCCGAACCGATAGGAGCGGCACCGTGTCTTTCCGGACAGGAACCCCATAGATCCGGACATGCCCGAGTGCTAGGTTCGGGTGGGTGGGCAGGAAGCGAATGGCGGTGCTGGCCTTCGACGGCGTCCGGCTGCTCGATGTCACCGCCGTACTGGAGGTGCTGAGCACCGCCGCCGGGTCGGGCGCGCGCTATGACGTGACGCTGTGCTCACCGGACGGCGCACCGGTCACCACCGCGGCGGGTACGCGCCTGCTCGTCGACGCGGCCGCGGCCGAGGTGGGCCGCGTGCACACGCTGATCGTGCCGGGCGACGACCGGTTTCCGCACTCCCCCGTCGACAGCGCGATTCTGGACGCCGTTCGCGCCCTGTCGCCGTCCACGCGCCGCACGGCTTCGGTGTGCACGGGCGCTTTCGTCCTGGCGCAGGCCGGTTTTCTCGACGGCCGCCGGGCGACCACACATTGGCGGCATGCCGCCCGGCTGGCCCGCGCGTACCCGTCGATCACGGTCGAACCGGATGCCATCTACATTCGCGACGGCAAATACCTCACCTCGGCCGGAGTCAGCGCGGGTCTCGACCTGACCCTGGCCCTGGTCGAGGAGGACGAGGGCGCCGACCTCGCCCGCGAGGTGGCCCGGGAACTGGTCGTCTTCCTGCGACGGCCGGGCGGGCAATCGCAGTTCTCGGTGGCGTCCCGCACCGCGGTGCCGCGCCGAGACGATGTGCGCGCCGTCGTCGACGAGGTGTTCGCCGACCCGGCCGCCGACCATTCGCTCACCGCCATGGCGGCCCGCGCCGCCGTGAGCACCCGGCAGCTCACGCGCCTGTTCCGCGACGAACTCGACACCACCCCGGCGGTATTCGTGGAATCGGCGCGCGTCGAGGCCGCACAGGCGATGCTGGAGGCCGGGGCCTCGGTCACCGCCGCCGCCCACCGATCCGGTCTGGGCAGCGAGGAATCCTTGCGCCGCATCTTCTTCCGGCGCTTCGGCATCACCCCGTCCGCCTATCGGGCCCAGTTCCGGACCGCGCGCCGGGCCTGACCGGACGGTGCCGGCGTGGTCAGGCCGTCCCGGACTCGAGCAGTGCCTTGGCGCGATCCAGACCGGAAACCTCTGCGGTCATGGTCTTCTGGACCGGGCGGTTCATGAGCAGCTTCTTGAAGCCCGACAGTTCCGCGGCCAGCGAGAAGGTCACCGCGGTGCCCGCCGCCACCGGCGCGAAGGCATAGGTGACCGTGGGACGCAGCGGTCCCGCGATGCCCTTCAGGACGACCTTCTCGTTCGGGAGGTACTCGGTGATCTGGACGTCGGCGGGGATGCCCCGACCGCCGGGACCCGAGACCGTCTGACGGTAGACGGTGCCCACGGCGGGCGGGCCTTCGGCGGTGATCTGCTTGACGCCGGTACGCCAGCGGGCGCTGTTGGTCGAGTCGGCGAAGAAGGCGAACACTTCGTCGATGGGGCGGGCGATGGTCACCGTACGGGACGCGGCGGGCATGGCGGTCCTTTCGCCTCAGGGGTGTTCGGCAGCGATGCCGGTTCATGACACCAGCAAGCGGGCGGCCGGGCCACCACCCGGGCGGCGTGTCCGCGTCCGGATTCGCAGCGCCAGCAACGACCCGGTGACGGACATGACATAGGCCAGGACACGGGTGAGCCACCCACAGGTGAAGTGGTCGATTACCAGCATGCTGGCTCCTTGCCGGAATGGCTGTTCATGACGATTCACCGGTGACTGAGCCGAAGACTGGCGAGGAAGTACCAGGCAGTAAATATTTGTCGCAGTACAGTCCGCAACAATTAGCTGGGGTTTGCTGAACGGTATGCACGCAGGTAGCCGCCGGTATGGGCGGGCCCGGAGCACCGCGGCTGCCACGTATGCGGTCATTGACACCTGGCACCCACCCGGCAACCCGGCAAGGGCCGAAGGTCACTCGTGCACAATGCGATTGCGGAACAGTGCACAATGCCACCGCGAAACCACCTGAGATCCTCGGTCTGCCGACTTCGGCAAGAATCTCCAATTCCGTCCGATACCAACGGATTCCCCGACCGATTGAACGACCTATCCGTCCCCGCTCCGGGCGGTTCTCACCGCGCGATCCCGCTGATACGGTTCCGCTCCGGTCCACAGCAATACAAATCAAGGGGATTCATGACGTACCAAGGTGTTCCGGCTCCGGGATATCCGATGCAGCCGCCACCGCCCAAGAAGCGGAAGATCTGGCCGTGGATCGTGGGGGCACTGCTGCTGTTCATCGTGCTGCCGTTCGCAGCCTGCACAGCGGTGTTCGGCAAGGCCGCGAACGACGTCGCCAAGGAGTCCAAGCGCACCGTGGATGTGCGCTACGAGGTGACCGGGTCCGGCGAAGGCACGTACGTCAAGCCGTCGGTCACCTACAGCATCGGCGACACGGGATCGGGGACGAACACAGCGGCACAACTGCCGTGGAGCAAGGATGTCACCCTGACCGGCTTTCTCAAGATGGCCACCCTCACCGCGACGGCCGCCGACGATGACAGTGCGACCATCACCTGCCGCATCGTGCAGGGCGACAAGGTGCTGGTGGAGAACACGGCCACCGGTTCGCTGGCCATGGCCACCTGCACCACGGATCTGAGCAATATCATCGGCAGCAAGTGAACGACGATCGCCGGGTGGTTCGAAGACCACCCGGCGATGTCGAATCAGATTGTCGCGGAGCCGTTTACCGGCCGGAGCCGACTACCAGCCGCGCTCGGCGAGGCGGTGGGGCTGGGGGATCTCCTCGACATTGATGCCGACCATGGCCTCACCCAGGCCGCGCGAGACCTTCGCGAGGACATCGGGGTCGTCGTAGAAGGTGGTGGCCTTGACGATGGCGGCGGCACGCTCGGCCGGGTTGCCGGACTTGAAGATGCCCGAGCCGACGAAGACGCCCTCGGCGCCGAGCTGCATCATCATGGCGGCATCGGCGGGGGTGGCGATGCCGCCCGCGGTGAACAGCACGACGGGGAGCTTGCCGGTCTCGGCGATCTCGGCGACCAGCTCGTAGGGAGCCTGCAGTTCCTTGGCCGCGACGTAGAGCTCGTCCTTCGGCAGGGAGGTCAGGCGGCGGATCTCGTCGCGGATCTTGCGCATGTGGGTGGTGGCGTTGGAGACGTCGCCGGTGCCGGCCTCACCCTTGGAGCGGATCATGGCCGCGCCCTCGGTGATTCGGCGCAGCGCCTCGCCCAGGTTGGTCGCGCCACACACGAACGGGACGGTGAAGGCGAACTTGTCGATGTGGTTGGCGTAGTCGGCCGGGGTCAGCACCTCGGACTCGTCGATGTAGTCGACACCCAGCGACTGCAGGATCTGCGCCTCGACGAAGTGACCGATGCGGGCCTTCGCCATGACGGGGATGGAGACGGCGTTGATGATGCCGTCGATCATGTCCGGATCCGACATGCGGGACACGCCACCCTGGGCGCGAATGTCGGCGGGGACCCGCTCCAGCGCCATGACCGCGACGGCGCCGGCATCCTCGGCGATCTTGGCCTGCTCCGGCGTGACGACATCCATGATCACACCGCCCTTCAGCATCTCGGCCATGCCGCGCTTGACGCGGGCGGTACCGATGGTGGGGGTGGTGTCGGGCGTGGTCACGGCAAACTCCTGGGTCATGTGGGCCAATCGGTCGGATCGCTCGGAATCGAACAGGTCGATTCTAGGCGGCGCTTTCAGGCCACTTCATAGCCAGTCCGACACGACTGGACTGCCCGCTCCGCAAGGGATGACGGGCGTCACAGCGCCAGGGTTACCGCGTCGCCACTAGAGCGGTCCGACGACGAAAATCGTCGCCCAGTACTCGGCCGCGGCCGGACCCATCAACGGCTCCAGGAAGTCATAGAGCAGGTAAGACACGAAGAATTTTCCACCTTCCACACACGGTCCGCCGATTCCGTTGCGCGGCAAACCTTCCCAGGGACCCTAGCGGAGATTGCGCCATAGATCACAGAAGGTCCGGGAAGCCGCCGGTCAGCCCAGGGTGTAGACGTACCGGCTCGTGGGCACCAGATCCAGGTTCAGGTGCGCGCCGAAGCGGACGACGCTCTCCATCATGGCGGTCACGCGCCGCTGCAGTTCCGCGTCGTCCCCGCCGCTGCCGTAGAAGGCATGTGCGCTGGTCATGGCCGCCATCGGGAACAGTTCCTCGACGAGGGCGTCGACCCGCTTGCCGTCGGTGATCGCCTCGGTGACGGTGTTCTGGACGTAGCCGAACGTGTCCTGCGTCTCGATAGCCACTGGCGTGTGCAGGACGTGCCACCGATGCAGCCACTCCTCGCGCGTCAGGTCCTCGGGAATCCGCAGAATCGCGATATTCGCCAGCGCGTCGGTCCGGACCCCGTCCTCGACCACCGGGGGCTCGATGGGCCGGCGCTCATCCACGACCCAGCCGTTCACGTCGTCCGCCACCGTTCGCAGCACATCGGTGACCGCCGCGTGCCCGCCCTCGGTCCACACGCTCACGATGGCGTCGATCGGCGCGTCATAGGTGGTGTGCTTCACCTGCGCGGCCTCGACGTCGGCATCCTGCACATTCACCTGATAGGCCGTCACCCCCACCCCGGCCAGCTCTTTGCGCAGCTCCTCGCCCCGCAGCCGCTCCCCCAGCCCCGCGCCCCACAACACATACATCAACTTCATGCCGTAAGTCCTTGCCACAGATCACCATTGATCGCCCCACCGTAGCCCCGGCCGCCGCCCGGAATGCGAGCTTTCAGCCGCCGATCCCACCCACCGGACCGAGGCCGGCGGTTGTCAGCGGATGGAGCGGACTTCGGGGTCGATGTCGGAGTCGGCGGCCGCGATGGCCTCGGCGAGGAGTTGGTCGAGGTGGTAGGGGTAGACGGTCTCGCCGGAGTGGTCGATCTGGGCGATGTCGGTGGGGGTGCACCATTTGCTGCCGGTGATGGAGCGGCGTTCGATGTAGTCGAGGTTGGTGGGAACCGGGTCGAACGCCTTGGCACGCAGCGCGAAGAAGAGTTCCTCCGAGCGGATGAGTTCGCCGTTGAAGGGGAACACCGCTACCCGGCGCCAGAGGGGGCCGCGCAGGGCCGAGGAGTCGGCGGCGTGGCCGGTTTCCTCGTAGAGCTCGCGGATCGCGGCCTCGCGCAGGGTTTCCCCGGGGTTGACGCCGCCGCCGATGGTGAACCAGAACGGGACGTCGGGGACCTTGGGGTCGACGCCCTGCAGCAGCAGGACGCGGTCGTTCTCGTCGACCAGGACCACGCGGGCCGAGGTGCGGACGGTGTCGACGTCGAGGCCGGTGGAGGCGGCGGGGGTGACCCGTTCGGCGATCTCGAAGTAGGTCGGCAGCGGTGCGGTACCGCCGAGGTGCAGCCAGCGGACCAGGCGGCGGGTGCGCAGGGCGAGGGTGTCGCGCACCGCGTCGTTGTGGAAGCGGCGGGCGATGAGGACCCGGGCCTCGGCATCGGCGAGCTCGGCCACCAGCTGGGGCGGCAACAGGGCGATGTCGACCGCGGACAGGGCGGCGGCGAGCTGGTTCTCGACGGTTTCGCGGTCGCGCCAGTTGGAGCGTTCGGCCCGGTCGGCCAGGGCGGTCAGCCGGCGGGCCTGCTCGACCAGGGACGGATCGTAGAGCCCGGCCAGGGTGGTGGCCACCGAGCGCCCCACCACCGCGCGCCGGGCCAGGGCCGCGTCCAGCGCGTGGCGGGCCTGGTCGGTGCGCACGTGCAGGCGGTCGAGGCGGTTGGCGGTGGTGTAGGCCCAGACCGCGGCGGTGACGATGAGGGCCGCGACGAGGGCGAGGACCAGGATGGTCGTCGCGGAGAAGGTGATCATCCGGCGGTCCTGACGCGCACGTCGCCGACGGTCACGGTCTCGTACACCCGCAGGATCTGCTCGGCCACGACCGGCCAATCATATTCGCCGACAACCTGATTCGCGGTGCGGATGAACTCCTCGCGCCGGGCGTCGTCGGTGAGCATGCCGCTGATCGCCTCGCCCAGCCGCGCCGAGTCCCCGACCGGCACCAGCTGGCCCGCGGTGCCGTCGCGCAGCACCCGGCGGAAGGCATCGAGATCGCTGGCCACCACGGCGGTCCCGGCGGCCATGGCCTCGACCAGCACGATGCCGAAGCTCTCACCGCCGAGATTGGGCGCGACATAGACATCGGCACTGCGCATGGCCGAGGCCTTCTCTGCATCCGACACCTGACCGAGGAAGCGCAGGTGTCCCGCGTTCTCCCCCGCCTCGCGGCGCAGCCGGTCCTCGTCACCGCGGCCGACGATCAGCAGCTCGAGCTGCGGATGCCGGCGCACCAGTTCCGGCAGCGCGCCGAGCAGCACCTCCATGCCCTTGCGCGGCTCGTCGAACCGGCCCAGGAACAGCACCGACTTCCCCGGACGCGGATACCCGGCCAGCAGCGGCGCGTGCGCGAACGCGGGCACGTCGACACCGTTGGGGATCTCGACCGCGTCCCCGCCGAGCGCCTCCACCTGCCAGCGCCGCGCCAGCTCGCTCACCGCGATCCGCCCGCTGATCTTCTCGTGGTACGGCCGCAGCACACCCTGAAAAGTGCTCAGCACCAGCGACTTCGTGGTCGAGGTGTGGAAGGTGGCGACGATCGGCCCCTCCGCGATCTTCAGCGCCAGCATGGACAGGCTGGGTGCGTTGGGTTCGTGGATGTGCAGGACGTCGAAGTCGTTCTCGGCGATCCAGCGGCGGATCCGGGTATAGGCGGTGGGCCCGAAGGACAGTCGCGCCACCGAGCCGTTGTAAGGGATGGCCACGGCCTTGCCGGCCGACACCACGAAATCGGGCAGCGGCGTGTCGTCGGCGGCGGGCGCGAGCACGCTCACCTTGTGGCCGCGCTCGATGAGCACCTGCGCCAGCTCCACGACATGTGCCTGCACCCCGCCCGGCACGTCGAACGAATACGGGCAGACCATGCCGATTCTCATAGCGCCCCTGTTCCCTGCGACCCCTGCGCGTCATAGCCCAGCGCCTGTTGCGCAGCGGCGATACGTTCCAGTCTGGCCTGCGACAGGTCGCTTTCCCACAGGGGTTGCAGCATGTGCCAGTCCGCCGGATGGGCAGCGATATTGGCGGCGAACACATCGGTCAGCGCCTGGGTGGCGGGCGCGACGCCACCGGACAGATCCAGCGCCTCGAAGACCTGCATGCCCCAGCCCTCGCGGCCGTCGGCCTCGGTGGTGAACCAGCAGTGCACCGGCAGCAGCGCGGCACCGGTGCCGGCGGCCAGCTTGGCCGCGCCGGCGGGCAGCCAGGTGCGTTCACCGAACATGGTGACCGGCACCCCCTTGCCGGTAAGGTCGCGATCCCCCATCAGGCAGACCACCTTGTTGTCCCGCAGCCGATCGGCCAGCTGCGGGAACGGCGGCTGCTCGCCACCGGTCAGCGGGAACACCTCGAAGCCCAGGCTCGCCCGGTACTCGACGAACCGCTCGAACAGCGACTCCGGCTTCAAACGCTCTTGGACAGTGGAGAACGGGCCGTAGTTCTGTGCCAGCCAGACCCCGGCCATATCCCAGTTGCCCGAGTGCGGCAGCACCAGCAGCACACCCTTGCCGCGGGCCAGCGCCGCGTCCAGGTGTTCGACCCCGTGCACGTGCAGCTGTCCGAGTGCGGTGTGGTCCATCGACGGCAGCCGGAACGCCTCGCGCCAATAGCGGGCGTAGGACCGCATACTCGCCGCGATCAGGCTGTCCGGCACCGCCGCCGGTGTCGTGCCCAGCACGCGGGCGAGGTTGCGGCGCAGCTGGTTCGGGTGCCCGCGGTGCGCCTTCCGGTTCGATCGCCGCGCGATGGCGTTCGCGCCCGCGTCGAAGCCCTTGCGCACCATGCCCTCCGGCAGTCCGCGGACAAGCCGCCACCCGGCCGCGTACGCCTTGTCGGTCATCGCGGACGTGAAATCGGTTGTCACCGCTGCGGTTCCTCCGGAGCCTTCGCCGTGGGGGCGATGATGTCACGGGCGCCAGGGGAATTACGCACCGCCAGCACCCGCTGGAAGACGGTGATGATGCTGAGCACGGCCAGCGCGTACATGGCCGCGTACACCGCGTACGACAGCCAGGTGATGCCGAAGTAGCCGCCGATACCGGTCAATCCGGCGCCGACCAGCACGATGACCAGCCGGTCGGGCCGCTCGATCAGGCCGCCGTCGGCCGAGAGCCCGCTGGCCTCCGCCCGCGCCTTCGCGTACGAGATGACCTGCGAGGTCACCAGCACCACCAGGGTCGCCACGAACAGATGCTTGGAGTTCGCGTGGTACACCGACCACCAGGCCAGCCCCGCGAAGATGGCGCCGTCGGCCACGCGGTCACACGTGGCGTCCAGCACCGCACCGTATTTCGTGCCGCCGCCCCGGGCGCGGGCCATGGCCCCGTCCAGCATGTCGAACATGACGAACAGCCAGATCACCATCGTTCCCCAGAACAGGTGATCGGTCGGGAACAGGGTCACCGCCGCGACGATCGAGGCGGTGGTGCCGATGAGCGTCATCGCATCGGGCGTGAGCCCCGTGCTCACCAGCGCTTTGCCCAGCGGCGCAGTCGCTTTGGCGAACGTCTCGCGACCGAAGAAGCTCAGCACGCTATCCCGCGTCGTTCCATGCGTCGGCTTCCTTCCACGCCTGTGCCAGCAGCGCCCGGGTTTCCCGGAGCAGCTGCGGCATCACCTTCACTCCGCCGACGACGGTAATGAAGTTCGCGTCCCCACTCCAGCGCGGCACGATATGTTGATGCAGGTGATCGGCGAGTGAACCACCGGCAACGCCACCGAGATTCAGGCCGACATTGAAGCCCTCGGGCCGCGACACCTGCTTCATCACCCGGATCGCCTGCTGGGTGAACGCCATCAGCTCGGCGCTCTCCTCGGTGGTCAGGTCCTCGAGGTTGGCGACCCGGCGGTAGGGCACCACCATCATGTGGCCCGGGTTGTACGGGTACAGGTTCAGCACCGCGTAGACCCATTCACCGCGCGCGACGATCAGGCCGTCCTCGTCCGACATCTCCGGAATGTCGGTGAAGGGGTGCCCGGTCTTCTTGGCCGTGTCGATCTTCCGATCCTCGGCCTCGCCGGTGATGTAGGACATCCGGTACGGGGTCCACAACCGCTGCAGGCGGTCCGGATCCCCGGCACCGGTATCCACGATCTGCTCGGACACGGGGGCAATCCATTCACTCATCGATCCGCCTTGCGGATCTCGAAGCCCTCCGCGGTCGGCGACTGGTTCTCGCGGCGCCCGATCCAGTCCACGATGGTGGCCACCGCGTCGGCCACGGGCACACCGTTGACCTGGGTGCCGTCGCGGAAGCGGAAGCTGACCGCGCCGCTCTCCACATCGCGCGCGCCGGCCAGCAGCATGAACGGCACCTTCTGCGCGGTCTGGTTGAAGATCTTCTTCTGCATGCGGTCGTCGCTGCGGTCGACCTCGGCGCGAATGCCGTTGTCCCGCAGGCGTTCGATCACGCCGTCCAGGTGCTCGACGAAGGTCTCGGCGACCGGGATGCCGACCACCTGCACCGGCGCCAGCCAGGCCGGGAACGCGCCCGCGTAGTGCTCGGTGAGCACGCCGAAGAAGCGCTCGATGGAGCCGAAGAGCGCGCGGTGGATCATGACCGGGCGGTGCTTGCCGCCGTCGGAGCCGGTGTACTCCAGCTCGAAACGCTCGGGCAGGTTGAAGTCCAGCTGGATGGTGGACATCTGCCAGGTGCGGCCGAGCGCGTCCTTGGCCTGGACCGAGATCTTCGGGCCGTAGAAGGCGGCCCCGCCCGGATCCGGCACCAGCTCCAGACCGGAGTCGGTGGCCACCTTGCGCAGGGTCTCGGTGGCCTCCTCCCACAGCTCGTCGGAGCCCACGAACTTCTGCGGGTCCTTGGTGGACAGCTCCAGGTAGAAGTCGTCGAGGCCGTAGTCGCGCAGCAGCGAGAGCACGAACTGCAGCGTGTTGGTCAGCTCCGCGTGCATCTGCTCCTTGGTGCAGTAGATGTGCGCGTCGTCCTGGGTCATGCCGCGCACCCGGGTGAGGCCGTGCACGACGCCGGACTTCTCGTAGCGGTAGACCGAGCCGAATTCGAACATGCGCAACGGCAGTTCACGGTAGGAGCGCCCGCGCGACCGGAAGATCAGGTTGTGCATCGGGCAGTTCATCGGCTTGACGTAGTAGTCCTGGCCGGGCTTGCGCACCGAGCCGTCCTCGTTGAGTTCGGCGTCGAGGTGCATGGCCGGGAACATGCCGTCGTGGTACCAGTCCAGGTGGCCGGAGACCTCGAAGAGATGACCCTTGGTGATGTGCGGGGTGTTGACGAACTCGTAGCCGGCGGCGATGTGGCGGCGGCGCGAGTAGTCCTCGAGCTCCTTGCGGATGATGCCGCCCTTGGGGTGGAACACCGGCAGACCGGAACCGAGCTCGTCGGGGAAGGAGAACAGGTCCAGTTCCAGGCCGAGCTTGCGGTGGTCGCGCTTCTCGGCCTCCTCGAGCAGGCGCAGATGCTCGTCCAGCGCCTCGCTGGATTCCCAGGCGGTGCCGTAGATGCGCTGCAGGTCCTCGCGGGACTGGTCACCACGCCAGTAGGCGGCCGAGGAGCGGGTCAGCTTGAAGGCCGGAATGTACTTGGTGGTCGGGATGTGCGGGCCGCGGCACAGGTCGCCCCACAGCTTCTCGCCGGTGCGCGGGTCCAGGTTGTCGTAGACGGTCAGCTCTTTACCGCCGACCTCCATGACCTCCGGATCGTCGATGCCCGACTTGTCGGAGATGAGCTCGAGCTTGAACGGCTCCTTGGCCAGCTCGACGCGGGCCTCGTCGACCTCGACCACCCGGCGCGAAAACCGCTGCGCGCCTTTGATGATCTTCTTCATCCGGGACTCCAGCTTGGCCAGATCCTCGGGGGTGAAGGGGCGGTCGACCTGGAAGTCGTAGTAGAAGCCGTCCTTGATGAACGGGCCGATGCCCAGCTTGGCCTCGGGGAACTCCTGCTGCACCGCCTGGGCCAGCACGTGCGCGGCCGAGTGCCGGATCACATTGCGGCCGTCCGGGGAATCGGCGGTGACCACCTCGACCTCGGTGTCGAGTTCGGGCACCCAGGACAGGTCCTTGAGCGCGCCCTCGGCGTCACGCACCACGATGACCGCGGCCGGGCCCTTGCTCGGCAGGTCCGCCTCGCGCACCGCGGCCCCGGCGGTAGTCCCAGCCGTAACCCGGACGCGGGCGACTGGGGTCTGCTGGGGTGAGGTGGTCACGGCTGGACACTCCTTGGCGGTTCACGGCGGGTGGTCGATCCGCCGTACAGGTTGGACTGGATGACCGGGCACCCCCTTCGTGAAGGGCAGAGCCCCGGCGGCACCACTCTATCGGCACGGTTGTCACCGTGCGCCGATGGACCGGCCCCGCCGCGTCGCCCGCCACCGCGCAGGTCCCGGCCCGGGCCGATCCCGCCCCGGTGACCAGGTGAAACACCCGATCAGCACGAGGAATCGAGGATCCGGGGCACCGGTGGAACAAGATCGGCCCGAACCGCGAAGTCCAGGGCTCCTGGGCAGGTCGACCGCATGATTCTCCGGGCGACCGCACCGGCACGGCAAGCGAATTCATCGCGGGAGCCGAAACCGCCACCCGCGTGCGGCGGCCTCGGACGGGTGCGCTTGTCCTGTGCCGCAGGAGGTTTCGGGCAGCCGCGGTGGCGGCTGCGGGCGGGCACGGTCGCGCCGGCACGCTCCGCCGGGCCGTCAGCCGCGCGCGGCGACCTCGGCGAGCAGGGCTTCGCGTTCGGGGGCGGGGCGTTTGGGGCAGCTGGTGCACATCTCGCAGCCCGGCACCTCGAAGACCAGGCAGCAGGAGATGCGGCGGACGAAGGTGCGGCTGCCGACGTCCTGGAACCGTGGCACCGGCAGCCGGCCCGCGACATCGCGGGCCAGGCGGGCACCGGCGTCCTCGGCCCCGATGTCCAGGGCGCGGTTGCCGATGGCGTCGGCCACGATCGCCCACAGCGAAGCAGCACCCGCGCCGGACACCTCGGCCACCACCGGAATCACGCGAGTCAGCGTGTGCCGCAACGCATGTCCGACGGACGCCGTCGCACAGCAGCCTGCGGACTCGGCGTCCGTGTCCTCGGCGGGCACCACCGGACCGGCACTCGCCGGGCCCGCTGCCTCCCCCGGTTGCGGCGATGGCGCGATCGGAGACCAGGATTCGATGGGCAGCGGACCCGCGCCGACGAGGTAGCCGCGCGGTTCCGGCAGCACCCGCTCCACGCCGCCGTCGGGCCGGATCTCCAGGGCGATGTGCTCGAGCGCGGGGTCGAAGGCGGGCCGCCCGCTCGCGATGGCCGCGACGATCGGATCCACCAGCGACGAGGCCGCCATGCACCACCACAGCGTCCCCGACACTCGCGTGTTGGCAGTCCCCCACGAGATCCCCATGTCGGCGATCCGCTCGGCCAGCCACTGTGGTCGCAGTAGGTCGGTGCCCGGCACCAGCGCCTGTGAAACGGGGGGCTGCGCAACCATTTCCATTCGACTCCGATCCGGCCGATCCACGGTGATTACTACCCACGATGTCACGTTTCCGCGCCGATGTGGGCCGCTCCCCCGCGACCCCCGGCGCACCCGTTCGACTCACGATGCCGCGAGGCGCGCTCAGCGTATGCCGCACGGGCTCCCTCACCGCGCCGACGCGCCCGGCGGCGAGCACCGGCCGGATAGCCACCCCGGAAAACACGATGGTGCGGGCTTCCCGTACGGGAAGCCCGCACCATCGCAGGGTGGGCGCTATCAGTGCGTGTGGGGTAACGCCCCTAT